>NZ_CP077084.1:6052500-6240195 GCF_014268275.3 Pseudomonas tritici | reverse complement strand
ACGGAATTCAGGGAGTCGTTATTCAAAAGGGCGGGCATTTTAACAGGCTGGCAGGATTCTGCCCTGTCAGAACGACAGTGTGACGTACCACTCGATCTAAATTTGCCGGTTTTGATACTTTGCCGCAGGATGTGGGGGTTGTTTGAGACTAATGTTTACATTTTGAGTGTTTGATAACCCCTATCATTGGTGATTCTAAGGGCGCACGTCATAATGCCCGCCGCCAACGAAATATTGCAGAGTCTAGGGAGCTAGCTTGTCTACGCCTGTCGAACCCTTGCGTTTGCTGCTGCTGGCCGATGAGCCCGCGTGGGCAGCGTTATTGCGCGAGTGCCTGGCGCCGATGGGCGATGGGGCTGTGCTGATCAGCGCGCCAAACTGGGAGTCCGTGAGTCGTTTGTTCGATGACGACCACAGCGCCGTGCTATTGACCACGCCCAGCCTGCAACCCGGCCCTGGCCGCTGCAGCCTGCCGTGCGTGTTACTGCTGGAGCAAGAGCCCCTGGTGTCGCCCCTTGGCGTCAGCGATTGGCTGGTCAGTGATGTATTGGACGCCGATACACTGCGCCGCTGCCTGCGCCACGTTCGCGAGCGCGGGCTGCTGGAAAATACCTTGCAGCGCCTGGCCGAACAGGACCCGCTCACCGGCATTGCCAACCGCCAGGGCTTCCAGACCCTGCTGGCCGCGCGGCTGGCCGAGAATGAGGGGCGCGGCCTGGCCCTCGGTCACCTGGACCTCGACAACTTCCGGCACGCCAACGATGCCCTCGGGCACCAGGCTGGCGACCGGCTGATCCTGCAAGTGGTCTCACGGCTCAAGAGCCAGCTTGAGGTCGGAGACCAATTGGCGCGCCTGGGCAGCGACGAATTCGCCCTGCTGATCGACACCCGCCGTGCACCCCAGCGTGCCGAGTGGATGGCCGAGCGCATCACTGAAGTCATGGCCGAACCCTACTGGGTGGATGGCGAAAGCCTGCTGATCGGTTGCAGCCTGGGTGTGGCGCATGCTCGGGCTCGCGCCGGTGCCGACCCGCTGATGTGGCACGCCCATATCGCCATGCAGCAAGCCAAGAGCACCCAGGGCTGCACCTTTCATATCTTCAACGAACGCATCAACCGCAACGCGCGCAGCCTGGCCGACCTGGAAAGCGAGCTGCGCCGCGCCTTGCGTCGTGATGAACTGGAGCTGCATTACCAGCCGCGCCTGGACCTGGACGACGGGCACATCGTTGGCCTGGAAGCCCTGGTGCGCTGGCGTCATGGCGAGCGGGGCCTGTTGCCGCCGAGTGAATTCGTACCGTTGGCCGAGCAAAGCGGTTTGATCGTGCCGCTGGGCTACTGGGTGATTTCCCGAGCCCTGCGCGACATGCAGGACCTGCGTGAACGCGGCCTGCCGCCGCTGCACATGGCGGTCAATCTGTCGTTTCGCCAGTTTCAGGACAGCCAGTTGCTTTCGACCCTCAGCCGGCTGATTTCCGAGCGTGGTGTGGAAGCGCAATGGTTGGAGTTCGAGCTGACCGAAACGGCGGTGATGCGTCGCAGTGACTTGGTCAAGCAGACCATGGATGCGCTGGGTCGCCTTGGCGTGCGGTTTTCCCTGGACGATTTCGGCACCGGTTTCTCATCGTTCGTGCACCTCAACAGCCTGCCGATTGCCTTGTTGAAGATCGACAAGAGCTTTGTCGGTGGGATGGAAGAGCGTGAAGAAAACCGCAAACTGGTGCACGCCATGATCAACCTGGCCCACAACCTCAACCTGGAAGTGGTTGCCGAGGGGGTGGAAACGCCTGAGCAGCTAGCGTTGTTGAGGCTGTTTGGGTGTGACCAGGCGCAGGGTTACCTGATCAGCAAGCCACTGCCATTACCGGAGTTAGTGGATTACCTGACGTTTGGCAAGGGACAGCAGGCTTTGCTGGGTTGAGCGGTAAACCCAATCCAAATGTGGGATTTCTAGTCAGGCTGCATCGCCTGGAATCCAGTGCGAACCTCCGGCTCCCGCCGAATCATCCGCTTCATCTTCACTTCAAACGCCCATGTCAGGCTGACCGCCGCACACGCCAGGCCCAGCGCCAAACCCCACCACACGCCGGTCGGCCCCCAGCCCAGGGTGAAGGCCATCAGCCAGGCCGAAGGCGCACCGATCAGCCAGTAGCAGCCTAGGCCGACCAGGAAGGTGGTCTTGGCATCTTTCAACCCGCGGATACAGCCCATGGCGATGGTTTGTACGCCATCGAACAACTCGAACCAGGCCGCGACGGCCAACAGGCTGACGGCCAGCACGATCACGTCGTGAAACGCCGGGTCGTTATGGTCGAGGAACAGCCCGATCAGCGGGTCGGAGAATAGCCAGAACACCAGCGCAAATCCCAACATCACGGCAGCACCAAAGCTGATCCCGACGCGACCGGCCATACGCGCCTGCAACAACTGACCGGCACCGTAGTGCTGGCCGATGCGCATGGTGATCGCGTAGGACATCCCCGCCGGCACCATGAACGCCACCGAGACGATCTGCAGCGCGATCTGATGCGCTGCCAATTGCGTGCTGCCCATGGTGCCCATGCACAGCGCCGCAAAGGCAAACAGCCCGACTTCCACCGCGTAGGTGCCCCCAATCGGCAGGCCCAGGCGCCACAATTCGCGCAGGTATCGGGTGTTGAGACGTAGCAGGCCGTTGCTCAGCGGGTACGCCGCGTAGGTGCGGTTGTGGGAGATGTACCACATCAACGCCAGTGCCATCCCGTTGGCGACGATGGCCGTGACCAGCCCGATGCCCATCAGGCCGAGCTTCGGCAGGCCAAACATGCCTTCGATCAGCGCGTGGTTGAGCAGGTAGTTGGCCACCGCACCGCCGAGGCTGATCACCATTACCGGCGTCGCCTTGCCTATCGCGCTGGTGAAGCCGCGCAGGGCCATGAAGCTCAGGAAGCCGGGCAGGGCGAACGGCAAAATCGTCAGGAATTGCCCGGCGGAGTGCACATTGGTTTCGGTCTGGCCAAACAATAGCAACAGCGGTTTGAGGTTCCACAGCAACAGGCCGGCCGCCAAAGCCATCAGCCAAGCCAGCCATAGCCCGGCCTGGGTCAGCCGAGTGGCGCCTTCGATATCGCCCGCGCCGTGACGAATAGCCACCAGCGTACCCACGGCGGCGATCACGCCGATGCAGAAAATCGACACGAACGAATAGCTCGCCGCACCCAGGCCGCCACCGGCCAGGGCTTCGGGGCTCAGGCGGGCCATCATCAGGGTGTCGGTCAGCACCATCAGCATGTGCGCCAACTGTGAGGCAATCAACGGCCCTGACAGCCGCAGAATGGCCCAGAGTTCGGTACGTGCCGGATGCTGCATGATCATCACGCTCGAAAAGTCAGAGGGGTGGGGAAGGGTTGATTCTCGGCGCTCTCCGACCGTTGCACAAAGGGATAAATGCGATCGTTCGCATGACTAAAACTCATGGTAGGGTGCTGCATTGTTCTGTAGGAGGTTTCCATATGTCGCGTCGTCTTCCTCCGCTTTATGCGTTGCGCGCATTTGAAGCCGCGTCCCGGCACAACTCCTTTACCCGCGCGGCAGAGGAGCTTTCGATTACGCAAAGTGCAGTGAGCCGACATATCCGCACATTAGAAGAGCATTTCGCCTGCCGCCTGTTCCAGCGCAGTGGGCGCACCTTGCAACTCACCGAAGCCGCGCGCCTGCTATTGCCCGGTGTCCGAGAAGGTTTCGCCGCGCTGGAACGGGCCTGCCATACCCTGAACGCCGAAGATGACATCCTGCGCATGAAGGCACCGTCGACCCTGACCATGCGTTGGCTGTTGGCGCGGCTCAGTCGCTTCCGCGCATTGCAGCCGGGCAACGAAGTGCAATTGACCAGCGCCTGGATGAACATCGACGAAGTGGATTTCAATCAGGAGCCGTTCGATTGCGCGGTATTGCTGAGTAATGGCCACTTCCCGGCAGATTGGGAGGCGTGTTACCTGTTTGCCGAAATGCTGATACCGGTCGGCGCCCCCAACCTGCTGAACGACGGCCCTTGGGATGTGGCACGGCTGGCAGCCACCGAGCTGCTGCATCCGACGCCAGATCGTCGTGACTGGCGTTACTGGTTGGAGCGCATGAGGTTGTCATCCGAAGTGTCGCTCAAGGGCGGCCAGGTATTCGATACCCTCGAGCTGGGCATGATCGCCGCCGCACGGGGTTATGGTGTGTCGATGGGCGACTTGCTGATGGTGGCCGAAGACGTGGCCCAGGGGCGGTTGAGTTTGCCCTGGCCAACCGCCGTGGCCAGTGGCGAAAATTACTACCTGGTGTGGCCGAAAACCCGTCCCGGTGGCGAGCGTTTGCGGCGCTTGGCGGAGTTTCTGCAGGCGGAAGTCAAGGCGATGGAGTTGCCCCGGGTCGAATGCCTCGATTGAGGGATGGCAAACCGTTCGTGCAATCGTTTGCGCGATACCCCTGTAGATCGCTCAAGTATTGTCTCGACCTGCCGAAGTAGGTGTGTTGGAAACTTCGTGCACAACGTTCCCCACCAGATAATTTGCCGAGCAGCGCTATGAGATCAGGATGATCCTGGCCTCGGCCAGGAGCCTTCATGTCTCAACCTCGCGCCCGGATAGCCTCACAGTTAGGTATCGCTTTAGCCTTGATTCTGGCTGTCGCCATTGGTGGCAGCACTGTCTTTGCCCTGCGCTCCCTCGACTCAGCCAACCTCGATACCCGCGAGGAACACCTGGCCAGTGAAGCGCGGCTGCTCGCCGACCAACTCAACACGTTCCACAGCACGCTGCGTGAGAGCACCGAGCGCCTGACCGGGCTGTTCGAGAAGCGCTTCAGTGCCGGCTTGAGCGTACGGGCCGATCAACCAGTCGCGGTCGCCGGCGTACAGACCCCGAGCCTCTTCCTGGGCAGCGATCTCCTGAACAACAACTTCCAGGAAGTGGACGAGTTCAAGCAGATGTCCGGTGGCGTGGCCACGGTATTTGTGCGCAGCGGCGACGACTTCATCCGTGTCAGCACTTCCCTGACCAAGCAGGATGGCAATCGCGCTATTGGCACTGTGCTTGACCGCAATGGGCCGGCCTATCCGCGTGTATCCAGTGGCCAGACCTACATCGGCCGAGCGGTGTTGTTCGATCGTTCCTACATGACGCAATACAGCCCGGTGCGCGACACCAGCGGCAAAGTCATCGCGGTGCTGTTCATCGGCTTTGACTATACTGACGCCCAGAACGCGCAGTTCGAGAACCTCAAACGCTTCCGTATCGGTAAGACCGGTTCCCTGGCGTTGCTGGATGAGCAGAAGCGCTGGTTGGTGCCGCCGGCTGGCGTGCAGGCGCCGGATCAAGCGGTGCCCGTTATGTTGGACCTGGCTAAGGCGCCCAGTGTTGGCCGTTTTTGGGCTGACAAAAATGAAGACTTCTACAGCGTGTCGGTACCCTTCGAAGGCGGGCCGTGGGCCGTGATTGCGAGCATGCCCAAAGCGGAGATTCGCTCGGTGACGTGGGATGTCGGCATCCGGCTGGTGATTGGCAGCGTGCTGGCGATGCTGCTGGCAGTGGGTGCAACCGTCTGGCTGCTGCGCAGCAAACTGGCGCCACTGGGCGACTTGGTGCGCCAGGCCGAAGCCTTGGGCGCGGGTGATTTGAGCGCACGCCTGAATGTGTCCAGCCATGATGAAATCGGCCAGCTGGCGCGCAGTTTCAACCAGATGGGTGAAGCGCTGTCGACCATGGTCTCGCACATCCGTAACGCCGCTGGAGAGGTCAACAGCCGCGCCCAGGCGTTGTCCGGTTTGTCCGGTGGTGCCTATGAAGGCATGGAGCAGCAGTCCGGCGAGATCACCAGCATGGCCGGCGCGGTAGAAGAGTTCAGCGCCACCTCGCTGAACATCGCTGACAACATGGGTGCCACCGAGCGCCTGGCCCAGGAAAACGCTCAGCAAACCCGCATCGGCCGTAACTCGATGCAAGAGGCGTCGTCGTCCCTGGAGCACATCGCCACGGCCCTCAACAGCACGGCCACGGTGATCAACACCCTGGGCCAGCGCTCCCAGGAAATTGGGGGGATCGTCGGGGTGATTACGTCGATCGCCGATCAGACCAACCTGCTGGCACTCAACGCGGCTATCGAGGCCGCACGGGCCGGTGAGCAAGGGCGTGGTTTTGCCGTGGTCGCCGATGAAGTACGCAACCTGGCGTCGCGCACCCGAGAGGCTACGGACGAAATCTCTGGGATGATCCAAAGTATCCAGCAAGAAACCGGCAATGCCATCAGCACCATGGAGCACGGTAACGTGCTGATGCAGGAAGGTCTGTCGCGTAACGCCGACGTGGCTTCGGCCCTGGCGCGTATCGATGAGCAAAGCCGCTCGGCCGGTGAGCAGTTCGCTGCGATCACCACGGCCACCCAGGAACAGAGCAGCACCGCGACCTTGCTTAGCAGCAACTTGCAAAGCATTGCGCTGGCCAACAGCGAGCAGCGTGAAGTGGTGTCGAACCTGGCAATTACCGCCAAGGAACTGGAGACGCTGGCGGCGGGTTTGCGGCATGAGGTGGATCGGTTCCGCTGAAACTCCGCAGGTCAATTGTGGGACCTGGCTCGTGTGGGAGCCGGGCTTGCCCGCGATGCAGGCACCTCTGGTTTTCGGATGTACCGAGGTGATGTTAACGCAGGCAAGCCAGCGCCCACATTTTGGCACTGTGCCAGGCTCAAGTGATCGCTGCCGGCCGGTATTGCAGGGCTTCTTTCAGATGATCGCGGGAAATGGCGTCGGTCTGTTCGATGTCGGCCAACGTGCGCGCAACCTTCAACAGCCGGTGGGCCGCGCGCAGCGAGAGTGTCAGTCGTTCGCAGGCGGTCTCCAGCCAGCCCTCATCGACCTTGGTCAGCTTGCAATGCTTGCGTAGCCCAGGCAGATCAAGAAACGCGTTGGCACACCCCTGGCGTTTTTGCTGATGCTCTCGGGCCTGGGCGACCCGCGCCGATGCATGAGCCGTTGTGTCGCCAGCTTGGTGGATTGGGTTCAGCGCAGTCGTTTCCCGTGCCACCGTCAGGTGCAAGTCAATCCGATCCAGCAATGGCCCGGAGAGTTTGTTGCGGTAGCGTTGAATCTGCTCCGGCGTACAACGACAACGCCCGCTGGGTTCGCCCAAGTAGCCGCAAGGGCAGGGGTTCATGGCGGCCACAAGTTGAAAACGCGCCGGGAAACTCACGCGGTCGCGAGCGCGGGAAATCACGATATGGCCAGACTCCAATGGCTCTCGCAGCACCTCCAGCACCTTGCGATCAAACTCCGGCAACTCGTCCAGGAACAGCACCCCGTGGTGAGCCAGGGTGATCTCCCCCGGTTGCGGCTTCGACCCGCCGCCCACCAACGCCGGGCCTGAAGCCGAGTGATGGGGCTGGCGAAATGGCCGATGCGGCCAATGACTCAGCGGGGCCAGGCTGACCACGGATTGAATCGCTGCCACCTCCAAGGCTTCCTGCTCACTCAAGGGCGGCAGCAACCCTGGAAGGCGACTGGCGAGCAACGTTTTACCGGTACCAGGCGGACCGCTGAACAGCAGGTTATGCGCCCCCGCCGCCGCTATCAGTAACGCCCGCTTGGCCGCCAACTGGCCCTGTACTTCACTCAGGTCCGGGTAAGGCTTATTCAAATACAGCAATCCGTCGGACTTGTACGGCTCAATCGGCTGGTGCCCATTCAGGTGCGCAACCACCTGAAGCAAGTGATCCACTGCGATCACTTTCAACCCCGACGCCAGGCACGCCTCTTCGGCATTCGCCCTGGGCACTATCACGGTACGCCCGGCCTTGCGCGCCGCGAGCGCCGCCGGCAACACGCCTTTCACGGCCCGGACTTCACCGGACAGCGCCAACTCGCCCAGGCATTCCACATCATCCAACATCAACGCCGGCACCTGCACACTGGCCGCCAGGATGCCCAAGGCAATCGCCAGATCAAAGCGCCCGCCGTCCTTGGGCAGGTCGGCGGGCGCGAGGTTGAGGGTGATGCGCCGGGCCGGGTATTGCAGGGCGGAGTTGAGGATGGCGCTGCGCACGCGGTCCTTGCTTTCCTTGACCGCCGTTTCCGGCAGGCCCACCAGCGTCAGGGACGGCAAACCATTGGCCATATGCACTTCAACGGTGACGGCGGGGGCTTCGACGCCGATCTGGGCGCGGCTGTGGACGATCGCGAGGGACATGCTCGTTCCTTGAATGGGAGGCCGCTTCCTGCGGTTTTTCAAGGGTAGACGAGGGATGGCGGGGGTAAGGGATCAGACTTTTACAGGACGTATCAACGCGCAAAGGCGTCGGGATATTTATCCAGATAAGCATTGCTGAGTTGTGTGTCGGGGGAGCGCATGAAGGTGCGGAAATCGGGAATCAGGAACACCAGCAGCGATAACCCCAGCACCATCGCACCCAGTGACGTGATGGTCAGTGCGACACCGAGGTGAGCGATCAGGCCGTTCATGGCAAAACTGCCCAGCGGGCTGGCGGCTGCGGAGAGGAAGGACACGGTGGCAAAGATCCGATTGCGATGCTGCTTGGGTGTCGCCAGCAACCTGACGGCAGAGGTCGGAATGTTGATCAGCATCAGCCCGACCCCGCCGCAGAAAAACGCCAGCGGTACCACGAACATCGACGAGAGCGTACCGGCCAGCCACATATTGCCCCCCAACAGTGCAAACCCCGCAGCGACACAGAGGTCACGGGGCACACGCTCGCCCAGCCAGCCGACGATCTTGTAGCTGCCCGCCAAAATGCCCAGGCCGAAACACGCATCCAGCAGGCCGAGGTAGGTCACCGGGTACTGGATAACCGTCTTCACATACAACGGCAGCAGGATGGTAAAGAACGGAAAGAGGGCAAAATTGACGAGCATCGCCACGAGGGCGAGGTAGAACTCGACTTTCACGCCATAGACCGCCTTGAATCCCGAATAAATCATTCTGAAGCCGTTGGAGGTTGGCGCTTGTTCATCCGGAGCACTGGCGCCGAGCTGGCTTGGGACCGTTGCAACCAACAGTGCCGCTCCCAGCATCGCAAAACAGTCGACGGTAAAAGTCAGCGTGGTTCCAAAACCGAAAATCAGCGCGCTGGCAATGACGGGGCCAAGCAAGTTGGCAATGGACGACAGCATGCTTTTGGTGCGAACGGCGAGTGAGACCTGATCGGCGCCTGCGAACAACGGAATAATCGACGATTGCAGCGGGTCGCGCACGCCGGCGACGGCACTGCCGACCAGCATCAGGGCGCCGACACTCCACGGGTTGAACAACTGCGTAGCGGACAGCACAACCATCAGCAACGCGGTCAGCACGCTTGTCAGGGAGGCCAGCTTGAGGATCAGAATCTTGTTGTACTTGTCACCCAGCCATCCCAGCAGTGGCCGGGCGAGCACTTCCGCCGCGATTGAACAGGCGATCATGTTGGCGAAGGCGAGGGCGGAACCGGTTTCCTGCAAGGCCCACCACGCTACAGCCAGCTGGTTGCAGCGTCCACCCAGCACCACCAGCAAAAAGCTGAATTGTATTTTCAGCAGGCGCCGGTCAAGGGCGGGCAAGCCCCACATGGAGGGTTTGATGCCGGTTAATCGCCCGCTGGCGTCAACCGTGCTTCCAACTCCGCGACTTTAGCCTCCAGGGTCTCCAATCGCGCACGCGTGCGGGCAAGCACCACCATCTGGCTATCGAACTCTTCCCGGCTGACCAGATCAAGTTTGCTGAAGCCGCTTTGCAGCAATGCCTTGAATTGGCTTTCGATCTCATTGCGAGGCAGCGGGGTATCACCGTTGAACAGGCGGGAGGCGTGGCCGCTCAGGGCGTCGAGGAGGTCTTTGGGCGCGAGCATGGGAAATATTCCGGAAAACTGTTGGCCGGCAGTGTATCACGCAGCGTCTATAGTCTTTTTCATGGCGGCGCACGCACGCTTTTCGCGCAGAGGGTTGGGCGCTGGCGCACTGTTTTTGTGCGCATTGCCGCCGCCATTAGGTCCCGCAGGTGGGCATAAGTGGGCAAAGGACTGATTTCAGTGATTTTTACGGAGCTGGCAAGGTTTCTGCTTAGACGATCATGACCCATGCACTGATGCAGTCGCTGTGACGAATGCAGTGCGCCGACGGATCAGGGGTACAGGTTTCGTCACCAGTGGTTTGCTGGCGTCGCAGAGGCAAATGCCGAGGCGACGACGCGTTACAAAGCCAGGCACTGCGCTTAGACTTGAGACGGGTTTGTTTTCCTGGGGCAAGTCCACCAATTCGGGAGAGAGTTTTCATGAAGCTAGTCACTGCCATCATCAAGCCGTTCAAGTTGGACGATGTACGCGAGTCGTTGTCCGAGATCGGCGTGCAGGGCATTACCGTTACTGAGGTCAAAGGCTTCGGTCGGCAGAAGGGTCACACCGAGCTGTATCGCGGCGCGGAATACGTGGTCGATTTCCTGCCAAAGGTGAAGATTGATGTCGCCATTGACGACAAGGATCTTGACCGGGTTATCGAGGCGATAACCAAGGCCGCCAACACCGGCAAGATCGGTGACGGCAAGATCTTCGTGGTCAATCTGGAACAGGCTATTCGCATCCGTACCGGCGAAACCGATACCGACGCAATCTAAGCCGCCAAACCCCAACGCCCCAGGAGAAAACAATATGACTCTGCGTAAATTCGCAGGGCTCGGAGCCCTGTTGTCCATCGTAATGCCAAGCCTGGCCATGGCGGCAGACGAAGTGGCGGCTCCAGTCCTCAATTCCGGCGACACCGCGTGGATGCTCACGTCCACCGCGCTGGTGCTGTTCATGACCATTCCCGGCCTGGCGCTGTTCTACGGCGGCATGGTGCGCTCCAAAAACATTCTTTCCGTGATGATGCAGTGCTTTGCTATCACCGGCCTGATCAGCATCCTGTGGGTCGTCTACGGCTACAGCATCGCGTTTGATACGACTGGGATGGAGCAGGGCGTCGTCAACTTCAACTCCTTCTTCGGCGGCATGGGCAAGGCGTTCCTGGCGGGCGTTACCCCGGCCAGCATCACCGGGCCTGCGGCACTGTTCCCTGAAGCGGTGTTCATCACCTTCCAGATGACCTTCGCCATCATCACCCCGGCGCTGATCGTCGGTGCCTTCGCCGAGCGCATGAAGTTCTCCGCGATGCTGATCTTCATGGCTATCTGGTTCACCCTGGTCTATGCGCCAATCGCGCACATGGTCTGGAGCGGTAACGGTGGCCTGTTGTGGGACTGGGGCGTGCTGGACTTCGCTGGCGGCACCGTGGTGCACATCAACGCCGGTGTGGCTGGCCTGGTAGCGTGCATCGTGCTCGGCAAGCGCAAAGGCTTCCCGACCACCCCAATGGCACCGCACAACCTGGGTTACACCCTGATCGGCGCGGCCATGCTGTGGGTGGGCTGGTTCGGCTTCAACGCCGGTTCCGCTGCTGCCGCCAACGGCACCGCCGGCATGGCGATGCTGGTTACCCAGATCGCTACCGCTGCTGCGGCGCTGGGCTGGATGTTCGCTGAGTGGATCACTCACGGTAAGCCAAGCGCACTGGGTATCGCCTCGGGCGTAGTGGCTGGCTTGGTTGCAGTGACCCCGGCTGCCGGCACCGTCGGCCCGATGGGCGCCCTGGTGATCGGTCTGGTCGCCGGTGTGATCTGCTTCTTCTGCGCCACCAGCCTTAAGCGCAAGCTGGGCTACGACGACTCCCTGGACGCGTTCGGCGTGCACGGTATCGGCGGTATCGTCGGTGCGATCCTCACCGGTGTGTTTGCAGCCCCGGCACTGGGCGGCTTCGGCACTGTGACTGACGTGGCTGCACAGGTCTGGATCCAGTGCAAAGGCGTAGGTTTCACCGTGATCTACACGGCTATCGTGACCTACATCATCCTCAAGGTGCTGGACATGGTCATGGGCCTGCGTGTCACCGAAGAGGAAGAGGCTGTCGGCCTCGACCTGGCGCAACACAACGAGCGCGGTTACAACTTGTAATTACGCGAAAAAAAGATGCCCGGCTTGCCGGGCATTTTTTTGCCTGGCGTTTGTCAGTCATACCAAGCTGTACCGGTTTTTAAGCAGCGTTTGTGATGGGATGCACACGGCGCTTTTCAGCGTGCCAATGTCTTACAGGCATGTAGGCGTATTCGGCACTTTGTTTTTTCCCAGAGCGCGCTAGAATGCGCGCCGATGGGCGGAGAACTGTATGTGGCAACAGACCTTGATTACCCTGCGGGCCAAGCCCCGGGGCTTTCACCTGGTGACCGATGAGTTGCTGGCCGGCTTGCCTGAATTGAAGGCCTGTCGCGTGGGCTTGTTGCATTTGTGGCTGCAGCACACCTCGGCCTCGTTGACCATCAACGAGAATGCCGACCCGGCGGTTCGCCGTGACTTCGAACGTTTTTTCAACTCGCTGGTGCCGCAAGGGCGTGCAGGGTTCGAACACAACGACGAAGGTCCGGATGACCTGCCGGCGCATTTCAAGGCCAGTCTCCTGGGCTGCCAGCTGAGTTTGCCGGTGCAGGCCGGCCGCTTGGCGATAGGGACCTGGCAAGGTGTTTATCTGGGCGAGCACCGTGATCATGGCGGTGCTCGTAAAGTCCTCGCCACCTTGCACGGTGATGGGGCGTAAGCCACTGGTTATCCGGTGGATGTTGATTTTTTTCCGGCAGCCGTCGACAGAGGGTGAAGCTGGGCTATAACTAATCTGCTTTTCGCAAGTCATGAGGTAGAACATGAGCGACGATGATCTGGAAAACGACGAACTCGAAGTAGGTGACGACGACGAGACCGAGGAAGGTCTTGAAGCGGCGGTCGAAGACGTTGCTGACGAAGGTGATGACGCTGGCGATGACGCACCTGTCAAAGCAGTCAAAGGCAAAGCCAAGGCAGCTGTGTCGGTAGATGAATTGCCAAGCGTTGAAGCCAAGAACAAAGAGCGCGACGCCCTGGCCCGTGCGATGGAAGAATTCCTCGCTAAAGGCGGCAAAGTGGTCGAAGTCGAGGCTAACGTGGTGGCAGACCCGCCGAAGAAGCCTGATAACAAGTACGGCAGCCGGCCTATCTAAGGTCAATTGCATGCTTGCGTGAAAAGCCCGCCGTCGCTGCGGGTTTTTCATGGGTGGAACAAAATTCGCGGTCTGCCGTAATACTCTGTGGGAGCAGGCAAGCCAGCTCCACATTGGGTTCGGTGTTAGTTCCAGCTACCCAGCAATGCTGGCAACTCCGTCAGGCTTCGAATCTGCGCATCCGGGCGTTTTTCCCCCTCCCAAGCCTTGCCCGCCGGATTGAACCACACCGCCCGAAGCCCCGCCTGCTGTGCCCCGGCAATGTCATCCCCTGGATGATCGCCAATATGCACCGCTGCGCTGGCGTCCACGCCACCGCGCTGCAACGCTTCCTGAAACAATCGCGCATCCGGCTTGGCGATGCCTATGTCTTCGGCACGCAGCGCAAAGTGGAAATAATCCGCCAGGCCCACCCGCTGCACATCGGCGTTGCCGTTGGTGATCACCCCCAGCAGAAAGTGCTGGCGTAGCGCTTGCAGCATCGGCTCGGCTTCGGGGAATGGGGTGATCTGGTGCCGCGCATGGATGAATGCTTCGAAACACACGTCCGCCATCTCCCTGGCCTCAGGCTGTGGATAACCGGCCTCTTCAAATGCATGCATCAACACCCGGTGGCGCAGCAGGCTGATACGGTGTTTCAGCTCAGGATGACGCTCCAGCACCTGTTGGCGCAGAGTGGCGAAATGCTCCAGAGGCAGGTCGCCGACCTTGGACGCGTGGGTGACCAGCCATTCACGCATCGACGCTTCGGCGCTGATGATGACGGGTACGTTGTCCCAGAGTGTGTCGTCCAGGTCGAAGGTGATCAGCTTGATACTCATGAGTCGCCGCCCTTGATGCGTTTGGCCCTTGGATGGGCGCTGTCGTACACGGTTGCCAAGTGTTGGAAATCCAGATGGGTGTAGATCTGCGTGGTCTTGATGTCAGAGTGGCCGAGCAGCTCTTGAACTGCGCGCAAGTCTTGAGACGATTCCAGCATATGGCTGGCAAAGGAGTGTCGCAGCATGTGTGGGTGCAGGTTTTGCCCCAATTCGCGCTCACCCGCCGCCTTGACCCGCACTTGAATCGCCCGTGGCCCCAGGCGGCGGCCTTGCTGGCTGACAAACACCGCGTCGTCCGCCGGGTTGGTCAATAGACGTAGCGGTAGCCACAACTGCAAGGCCTCCCGCGCTTTGCGGCCTACGGGCAGCACTCGGGTCTTACTGCCCTTGCCGAGCACTTGCACCAGGCCGTCCGCGAGGTCGAGTTGATCCAGGTTCAGGCCGGTCAGCTCCGAGAGACGCAAGCCTGATGAATAGAACAGCTCAAGGATCGCCTGGTCGCGATGGGCCAGGAAGTCATCCTCGACGGCACCCTCGAGCAGTTGCAGGGCGCGGTCGGTGTCCAGGGTCTTGGGCAGGCGCCGCTCGCCCTTGGGCGGCGACAGGCCATTGGCCGGGTCGTGGTCGCACAGGCCTTCACGGTTCAGATAATGATAAAGCCCGCGGACCGCCGAGAGCAGGCGCGACAGGCTGCGCGAAGATTGGCCCGCCTGGTGCAGGCGCGCGACCAGGCTGCGCAGGCTCTGGATATCCAAGGCCTTCCAGCTGCTGATCTGTTGTTTTTCGCAGTACGCCAAGACCTTGTTCAAGTCCCGTCGGTAGGCTTCCAAGGTATGGGGCGACACCTGGCGCTCGTTGCGCAGGTGAGCGCAGTAAGCGTCCAGTTGCCGTTCCATCGCTAGCGCACCGCGCGCAGGGCGGTGGTGAAGCGCGGCAAGACGCGGCCCAGCACTTCGGCGATGTAGGTCAAAAACAGCGTGCCTACTGAGCTCTTGTAGTGCTGAGGGTCGCGACTGGCGATCGCCAGCACGCCGTGCAAGCCTTGATGGCTGAGGGCGACCACGGCGGTGGAGCCGATCTGCTGGCGCTGTTCGGCGCCAAACAGGAAGTCCAGCTCATGCTCGCGCAAGGTGCCGCTGATCGTCTTGCCTTCGGAGAGCAGGCCGCCAATCGCCGTTTGTGCTTCGCTGCCGCTGACCCAACGACCTACCGGCATCGGGTTGTCGCTGAACAGGATCAGGCTGACAAAGGGCACCTGGAAGTCCTGGCGAAGGCTGTCTTCCACGGCGATCACCGTTTCTTCCAGGCTGGTGGCGTCCATCAGCGTAAGAATAAGACGGCGAGTCTTGTCGAACAGGCGGTCGTTGTCGCGGGCGACGTCCATCAGGTGCGAAAGCTTATGGCGCATTTCGATATTGCGCTCGCGCAGGATCTTCATCTGCCGCTCCACCAGCGACACGGTGTCGCCGCGCTGGTGGGGGATGCGCAGGGCCGGCAGCAGTTCTTCGTGTTCGACAAAGAAGTCCGGATTCGCCTCAAGGTACGCCGCGACGGCAGCGGCCTCCAGGCTGTCGCTCGGGATAGCGTGTGCGGGTACTTGAGGCTTATCGGTCATTGGCTTGGCTCACTCATAGACGGACCTGTCCTTCGTATACGCGCGAGGCCGGCCCGGTCATCATCACCGGGTGGCCAGGGCCTGCCCACTCGATGGACAACCGTCCACCGGGCAGGTCGATCAACAGCGGCGAATCCATCCACCCCTGGCTAATCGCGGCCACGGCAGCGGCGCAAGCACCGGTGCCGCAGGCCTGGGTTTCGCCGGCGCCGCGTTCCCACACACGCAATTGCGCGCGGGAACGGTCGATCACCTGCAGGAAGCCCACATTGACCCGTGCCGGAAAGCGCGGGTGGTGTTCGATCTTCGGCCCCAATTCATGCACGGACGCATTGTTGATGTCGTTGACCCGCAGGACGGCATGGGGGTTGCCCATGGACACGGCGGCCAGGTCGACGATCTTACCGTCGACCTCAACGGCATAGCTGGAGGCTTGTTCGGTGGCCTGGAACGGAATGTCCGCTGGCACCAGGCGTGGCGCGCCCATGTTGACGCTGATCTGGCCGTCGCTGCGGATGTCCAGCTCGATCACGCCGCTCTTGGTCTCAACGCGGATCTGCCGCTTGGCGGTCAGGCGCTTGTCCAGCACAAAGCGCGCGAAGCAGCGCGCACCATTGCCGCACTGTTCCACTTCGGAACCGTCGGAGTTGAAAATCCGGTAACGGAAATCCACTTCCGGGTTGGTCGGTGCTTCCACCAGCAGCAATTGGTCGAAACCAATACCGGTATGACGGTCGCCCCACTGTTTAGCGTGTTTGGGCAGGATGTGCGCGTGCTGGCTGACCAGGTCGAGGACCATGAAATCATTGCCCAGCCCGTGCATCTTGGTAAAACGCAGCAGCATGGCTTACTCCGGCAGCAGGCTTTCGCCAGCATACAACTCGGCTACCGTCTCGCGGCGACGCACTTCAATCGCTTGTTCACCGTCCACCAGCACCTCGGCGGCACGCCCGCGGGTGTTGTAGTTGGAACTCATGACAAACCCGTAGGCACCGGCCGAATGCACGGCCAGCAGATCGCCTTCCTCCAGCGCAAGCTGACGATCCTTGGCCAGGAAGTCGCCGGTTTCGCAGATCGGGCCGACAATGTCATAGGCGCGGGCTTCGCTTGCGCGAGGCGTCACGGCGGTGACATTCATCCAGGCCTGGTACAGCGCCGGGCGGATCAGGTCGTTCATCGCCGCATCGACGATGGCGAAGTCCTTGTACTCGGTGTGCTTGAGGTACTCGACCTGGGTCAGCAGCACGCCTGCGTTGGCGACGATATAACGGCCCGGCTCGAACATCAGGGTCAGGCCGCGGCCTTCAGTGCGCTCGCGCACAGCCTGGATGTAATCGGCGATCAGCGGCGGCTCCTCGTCGCGATACTGCACGCCCACACCACCCCCCAGGTCGATGTGTTGCAGGTAGATGCCGCACTCGCCGAGGCGGTCGGTCAGCGCCAGCAGGCGGTCGAGCGCATCGAGGAATGGAGGCAGGCTGGTCAGTTGCGAGCCGATATGGCAGTCGACGCCCAATACTTCCAGGTTCGGCAACTGCGCGGCGCGGATGTATACGTCTTCGGCGTCGGCAATGGCGATGCCGAACTTGTTCTCTTTGAGACCGGTGGAAATGTACGGGTGGGTGCCGGCGTCAACGTCCGGGTTGACGCGCAGGGAGATCGGCGCGCGAACGCCCATCTCGGCGGCCACGACTTGCAGGCGCTCCAGCTCGTCGGTGGATTCGACGTTGAAGCAATGCACACCGACTTCGAGGGCGCGGCGCATGTCTTCGCGGCTCTTGCCGACGCCGGAGAAGACGATCTTGTCAGCCTTGCCACCGGCAGCCAGTACGCGTTCCAGCTCGCCACGGGACACGATGTCGAAACCAGCGCCCAGGCGCGCCAGGACATTCAGTACACCCAGGTTGGAGTTGGCCTTGACCGCGTAGCACACCAGGTGCGGCACGCCGTTCAGTGGGTCGGTGAAAGAGCGGTACTGGGCTTCGATATGCGCACGGGAGTACACATAGGTCGGGGTACCAAAGCGCTCGGCAATCGCGGACAACGCCACGCCTTCCGCGAACAGCTCGCCGTCCCGGTAGTTAAAAGCGTCCATGGGGTTCCCTTAGTAGGTGTCGTGCTTATGCGCTTTGGCTGGTTTCTGCGACGATTGCGCCTGTTCATTCGGGTCTTTGCTGTCATCGGGCAGGTACAGCGGGCCTTTTTGACCACAGGCACTAACGAGGCAAGCGACCGCGACGAGCGCAGCAAGGGAAGAGATCAGGCGCTTCATGGCGAAATCCTTGAATATGCATTAATTGCGCCCGAGTATACCGACCACCCGCCAGCTTGCCTATGCGCCGGAATACCCGTCTGGCGGGGGTTTGCCGAGATAGTCGGGAAGCGCACTACGCTGTTTGAGGATATTTCACGCCGTCAATCGTGTTGAAATCGGTATCCTTTGCAATCGGCGGGGCTCGCCCGTATCGTGCGGCGCTTGAGCAAAACCAGACACTTTTGAGGTTGCCACAATGAGTTTGACCGAAGCCCGTTTTCACGACCTAGTGGATTCGACCCAGGAGAAGTTGGAAGATATTTTCGACGACAGCGGCCTGGACGTGGACCTGGAAAACTCGGCCGGCGTGCTGACCGTCAAGTTTGAGAATGGCTCCCAGTTGATCTTCAGTCGCCAGGAGCCGCTGCGCCAGCTTTGGCTGGCCGCGCGTTCCGGTGGCTTTCACTTCGACTTCAACGAAGAAGACAATAACTGGCAGTGCGATAGCAGCGATGAGCTGCTCAGCGAAATGCTCGCGCGCCTGGTCTTGGAACAAGCCGGTGCCGATCTGGATTTCGACGAGATCTGATAGTGAGCCAGCCAGCCCCCGTACGCCCGCCGAAACCGCTGTTCAGCAATGTCAGCCCGGCGGTGCCGTCACCTTGTATCAGTTTGTGTCGCCTGGACGAGCAGAAAGTCTGCCTCGGTTGCTTCCGACACGTGGAAGATATCCGCGAATGGCGCTCTGCCGACGACGCGCGGCGCCGAGTGATCTGTGCCGAGGCTGAGCAGCGCCGGGCCCACGCCTGAGGCCGTCTTGTTTATTTGTGACGCTGTGGTAGTGTCCGGGTACGCCTCAACTCATCGAGGCCCGTGAGAACCCCGCCTTTTCCTGGCGGGGTTTTGCTTTTTTGTGCAGAAAAAAGGAGTCTGCCTGAATCATGACCACCGCACCGTCCATCATCCTCACCCGTCTTGACGTGCAGCGTCTGGAGCAACTGATCGACCGCTTGGGCGACGAGTTTCCCGGTGTCGAAGCGTTGCAACACGAACTCGACCGCGCCGAAGACGTGGTTGGCCACGATGAAGTGCCTGCAAGTGTCGTGACCATGAACTCCAGCGTGCATTGCCGCGAGCAAGGCAGCGGCAAGGACTATCACCTGACCTTGGTTTATCCCAAGGACGCCAACGCCGACGAAGGCAAGATTTCGATCCTGGCGCCGATGGGCAGTGCGTTGCTCGGCCTGCAAGTGGGCCAGCATATCGACTGGCCGGCCCCCGGCGGCAAGACCCTCAAGCTGGAATTGCTCAGTGTGGAAGGTCAGCCCGAAGACGGCGGCCCTTTCTCTCTTTAAAACAGAGTCGCTCTAAATCTGGCTCAGCGCCTCATTGAGCGACAGCTCCAGTTCGGCCTTGTAACGCAAGTAAAGGTTGCTCGGGCTTTGTACATCACCGAGCAGGCCGGACAGGTCCAGATCGGTGATGTAACAGCGGTAACGCTCTGTTTCCTGGCGTTGCCCGACGATTTGCTGGGCGACCACTGCAAACAGCTGGTCGCCAAACTCCAGTTCGGAAAACTCCCGCTGATTGCAATACAGGGTGATGCCCACCTGGCCCGGCGCGGCCTTGCCGATAATTGCCTGCACGTCATAAAACGGTTTGTTTGCCAGATTCACCGGTGCTGGTCGAGGCTCGATGCTCCGTGCGCGACCGCTGCCGGAGGGCAATAGCTGGTAATACATGACTTGCACGGCCCCCAGCGGTTCTTGCTGGTCCAATGGCGACAACGCATCCCGTCGATAAATAATCGACTGCAAAAAGCGCTGCAACGGCGCCAGCAAGCTCTGCTCATCATGAAACGGCAGACGTTGTTGCCAGAGTGCGTTGAACTCATCCAGCACATACAATTCGGCAGAGCCTTCGCTGACCCGATAGAACACCTGCACGCAATCGGGCATGCCCATCGGCAGCAGCAGCGCCAGGTCGTGCTCTTCCAAGGCCATGGCATCCAGGTGCAGCGGGCTGTAGCTGGCAAGTTCTTCGCTGAGGTAGGCGATCAGCGCCTCCTGGGTCGCCAGGGAAACGTGGGTGGCTTGGCCTGGCATCAACTCCATCACGTGATAGTGCTGCTGCACTTGCAGCAGGTAGCGATGATTGGACTGACCCAGCAGCAGGTGCTGCGCAGTGTCGAAGATTTCTTCCACGCGTTGGGCAATGAACTGCGCACGGTTGTGACAGAAGCAGCGCACTCGTAGCCGTGGCAGGTGGTCCGGCGGCAACTGGTTGAGGTAGTCGCGCAGGCAGTCGAGCAGTGCGTGGGGGCCGTCGTAGCGGCTGACCATCACTTCGTTCCAGCTATTGAGCGTGACCTGGTCCAGGGTCAGCACCAGGTTGTCGCGCACGCCGGCATAACTCAGGGAGTCGGTGCGCTCGGTGGTCATCAGGATATTCAGGTCGCGGTGGTGCTTGAGCGGATCAACGCCAACGTTGATCAGCAGCAACACTTCCTCGGGCACCGCCGAACGCAGCAGGCGCTCTTCATCAACGCTGGCCAGGGGCAGGGCGACGGTCTGTTGCAAGCTGCCCAGCAGGTTGAACAACTCGAACTCAGTCATGTCGCTGGTGCCGGGGTGCAAGGCCAGGCGGGTGCTGCTGTCGATCACGCCGTTGCGGTGGCACCAGGTGAGCATCTCCAACAGGTCACGGCTGCGCTTGATCGGCGCGAAGTGTTCCCATTCCAGTGCAGTGAGGTTGCCGTTGTACAAACCCCAGTGGTGCTGACCGGGCTCCTTGCGGTTGGGCGATTGCACCAGGGTCAAGGTGTCTTCGGCCAAGTCCGGGGCGATGCCGGGGTTTATGAACTCGACTTTGCCGGCCTTGCGTTCAAAGGCGGCGTACAGGCGCCTGCCCAGCACATTGATGTCACGCTTGTTGATCAGGCTGACGGTCTGCTCGGTGCGGGCGAACTGGGTCAGGAAGCGGTAGCTGTAATTCAGTTCGTTGACCAAGGCGCGACGCTCGGAGGCGACTTGGCGCACTTTCCACTGGCTGCGGCTGTCCAGCAGCGCCAGTTGGCGTTGGTCCCAGTCCCACTCATGTGCCAGGCGTTCGAGCAGCAAGCGCTGCCAACTGGTGCTACGTTGACCGGCGGTGAGCTTGCAGTTGACCTTCAGGTACAGCGCACGCCGCACCAGTTCCAGGCGCTCGGGCTCGTTTCGGGCCTTGAGGTATTCCTCGATGCGGCGGTACACCACGATGTACGGGTCCAGCTCGTCCAGGTCCATCTGGTTGGCGAACACCGCCCGCTTGAAGCGCAGGCTCAGGCACTGCACGTTAGGGTGTTCGCTGGCGTAGACCTCGATCAGCAGCAGTTTGAGCACCGATTTGTAGGGTGACTCGATGCCTTTGAACAATTGCCACAGCCCGGCACCGATGAATTCACCTGGGGGAATCCGTGCCAGATGGCCAAGATCGAGGGTTTCATCGGCGCGGATAAAGCGCTTGGAAATCAGCGTGTGGGTGAACTCGGCGTAGCGGGGTTCTTCATACACCGGCACCAGCCACCAGATTGGCGTACGCCCGGCCAGCCAGATGGCGGTGCGGTAGAACTCGTCCAGCAGCAGGTAATGCTGGGTGGTGCCGCAGTCTTCCGAGCTGAGCTGGGTGTCGCGCTCGCCGAGCACAAAGCGTGTCGGCTCGATCAGGAAAAAGTGGGCCTCTGCGCCCATGGTCAGCGCCCAGGCTTCCAACAGTTGGCATTTCTTGCGCAGTTCAGCCAGTTCATTTTCGCTGAGGTCCGCCGCGTGGCAGACCCACACGTCCATATCGCTCTGGTCGGCCTGGGCCAGGGTGCCGAGGCTGCCCATCAAAAACAGTCCGTGAATCGGACGTGGCGGGTTGCCGTGACGTGGTTTGTAGGAGAACGAACGGGTGAGGCGCTGGGCTTCTGTCAGGGCTTGGGTGTCGGGCTCAAAGTTGGATAATCCGGCCGGCGTACTGCCCGACACATAGCCCGGCAGCAGTGGATGGTTGACGTGGAAAAACAGCGGCAATAGGGTCAACACGCTTTGCTGGCGTGGGGTCAGTCCCTCGATGGCGCGCGCCATGCGGCCTTCGTTGAGGGCCATGAACCGCGCGCGCAGTTGGGCCAGCACCTTGCGGTCGATGCCTTCGTCCAGGTCGGGGCGGATTTCATGGGTGCGGGTCATGTCGAAGTCGGTGGCTCGCAGAGCCCGACGTGGGCGGCCATGTAGGAGTTTACAGCCAGTAGCGTAGGAGGTTTAGCGGGAAATGGTTTTTGACGTCAGAATTTTCGCACTTGCGCAGCAACACCCGCGGAATCCGCAAGTGGCGGACTCCATGGGCGTATCAGGTATCAGGCGGCTTCTTTGGCGGTGACGGTGGTCAGGATGGTCAGCAGGGTTTTGGCTTGTTCTGCGGCATCCCGGCCAAGTGGGGTCAGGTAGCCCCCGTCTTTCTGATCGATCAGTCCTTTCTCGAACAGGCGCTTGGCAGCGGCGATGGCAGTAGGGGCAGCGGTCTGATGGACTTTCAGACCTTCCTGGGTGCTATCCAGGCTGAAGAGTACAAGGATTTCCAGTTCGGCAACCAACTCAGGGGTAAACGACATAAGGACTCCAGACTTTCTAAGAATTTATTAGAGGCTAGCAGGCCATAAGGTGAACGCACTTTGCCGAACTGTCCAGTGTGTTGCTGCGTGTTGGATTTATTGCTTTTCGGGCGGCAATTCCGGCAGTGCACGCAGTGCAGTTTCATACCATTCGGTATTGAAAGCACGGTCCTCTTCCAGTAGCGCATCTATCTCGACAGCGAGCACGTGGGCCATCAGTTGCAGGATTTCTTCACGCTCATAACCCACCAGGGTCAGCTTGTTGAAAGTTGCCTTGGCGGCGGGTGGGTTTTCGCTCTCGATCTGGTTTTCGATTGCTTCGATCAGGGTGGTTTCAGTGAATTCTTCTTCGTCGTTGTCGATATCGGTCGGCTCGCTCATGGCAGGCTCCTCTGGGAAAGGGCGCCAGTCTACCCCCATTCAAGCCGGTGATGCTGCTGGCAAGGCCCGGCACGGGGAGCTATAACGCATGCAGCCAACCCCATTCCCGGCTCGGAGGCAACCGCAATGCTCAAACTCTACGGATTCTCGGTCAGCAACTACTACAACATGGTCAAGCTGGCGCTGTTAGAGAAAGAGCTAGCTTTCGAAGAGGTGCCTTTTTATGCCGGACAAACCCCCGAAGCCCTGGCAGTCAGCCCACGTGGCAAAGTGCCGGTGCTGGGCGTTAAACAGGGTTTTATCAACGAGACCAGTGTGATTCTCGAATACATCGAGCACACCCAGGAAGGGCCTGCACTGCTGCCGGCCGAGCTGTTCCAGCGTGCACAGGTGCTGGCGCTATGCCGGGAAATCGAGTTGTACATCGAACTGCCCGCGCGGGCGTGTTTTGCCGAGGCGTTTTTTGGTATGCCGGTGCCGGAGGCGATCAAGGAGAAGTCCAAGGCCGAATTGCTGTTGGGCTTGAGTGCGCTGGGCAGGCACGGCAAGTTCGCGCCGTTTGTGGCAGGGGAGCGTTTCACGATTGCGGATTTGTATTTCATGTACAGCGTGAACCTCGCCTGTGCGGTGGGCGAGAAGCTGTTTGGAATGGATTTGCTGGCAGAGATGCCGGCGGCCAAGGCGTTGCTGGAAAGGTTGCATGCCATGCCCAACGCTCAGAAAGTGGCAGCGGACAGGGAGGCCGCAATGCCGGCGTTTATGGCGATGATCGCTGCCAAAAAATAGACCTTTGGCGTCTGGCAGGACGCTATCGCGGGCAAGCCCGGCTCCCACCTTGGAATGCGATTTCCTGTGGGAGCTGGCTTGCCTGCGATGCTTTTATCGGCTGGCGAGGAGGGCCTGGCCGCGCACGACAGCTGCCTTCACCTGCGCCGGCGCAGTACCGCCGATGTGATTACGGGCATTCACCGAGCCTTCCAGGGTCAGCACGGCAAACACATCCTGTTCGATCTGGTCGCTGAACGTGCGCAGTTCTTCCAGGCTCATTTCCGCCAGGTCCTTGCCGGTGTCCACGCCATATTTCACGGCGTGGCCGACGATTTCGTGGCAGTCGCGGAACGGCAGGCCACGGCGCACCAGGTAGTCCGCCAGGTCGGTCGCGGTGGAGAACCCGCGCAGTGCCGCTTCACGCATGATCGCGTGCTTGGGCTTGATCGCCGGGATCATGTCGGCAAACGCGCGCAGCGAGTCACGCAGGGTGTCGGCGGCGTCGAACAGCGGTTCTTTGTCTTCCTGGTTGTCCTTGTTGTAGGCCAGGGGTTGGCCTTTCATCAGGGTCAGCAGGCCCATCAGCGCGCCGAATACACGGCCGCTTTTGCCACGTACCAGTTCTGGCACGTCGGGGTTTTTCTTTTGCGGCATGATCGAGCTGCCGGTGCAGAAGCGGTCCGGCAGGTCGATGAACTGGAACTGCGCGCTGGTCCACAGCACCAGCTCTTCCGAGAAGCGCGACAGGTGCATCATCGCGATGCTGGCCGCGGCGCAGAATTCAATGGCGAAGTCACGGTCTGACACACCATCCAACGAGTTGCCACCGACGGCATCGAAGCCCAGCAGCTGCGCGGTGTATTCGCGGTCGATCGGGTAGGTGGTGCCAGCCAGCGCGGCGCTGCCCAAGGGCATGCGGTTGGCGCGCTTGCGGCAATCCACCAGGCGCTCGTAGTCGCGGCTGAGCATTTCGAACCAGGCCAGCAGGTGGTGGCCAAAGGTCACAGGCTGGGCGGTCTGCAGGTGAGTGAAGCCCGGCATGATGGTGTCTGATTCGCGCTCGGCCTGTTCCAGCAAACCTTTCTGCAGGCGAGTGATTTCGGACAGGATCAGGTCGATTTCATCACGCAGCCACAGGCGAATATCGGTGGCCACCTGGTCGTTACGGCTGCGCCCGGTGTGCAGCTTCTTACCGGTCACACCGATGCGGTCGGTGAGGCGCGCCTCGATATTCATGTGCACGTCTTCCAAGTCGACGCGCCAGTCGAACGTGCCAGCTTCGATCTCACCACGAATGGTGGTCAGGCCGTCGATGATGCTGTCGCGCTCGGCGTCGGTCAGCACGCCGACCTTGGCCAGCATCGTCGCGTGGGCGATGGAGCCCATGATGTCGTGGCGGTACAGGCGCTGGTCGAAGGTGACGGAGGCGGTGAAGCGGGCGACGAAGGCGTCGACGGGTTCACTGAAGCGGCCGCCCCAGGACTGGTTGGTCTTGTCGGTGCTCATGGATTCGCTCGTGATCTGCTTAATAAAGAGGCATGGAGTTGTGCCGGCGATGATAACAGGGTTGCCCGTGGAGGCGGGGCTGCGGGTCGTCGGCATTTTTATTTATGCAAACGATGGCTAAGTGCCTTGCCGCCGACCGCGTCCGGGACGAGACTGGGTACAGGGGCTTATTGAAACGATATTTGTCGATTCAGCAATGTCGTCTCAGCGAGCGTCTACAGTTGGACTGATAGTGTGTGAATGCACCAAAGTCGGGTGATGCGGTCATAGCCCAGACTATCCATTAGAAAGGGGGGGTATTCGATTGTGTATCAGCAAACCCTACGACGATGCCCTAAGGCAGCAGGTCTTGGGCGCTATTGAACAGGTCCGGGTAAATATGGGTGCCACTCTCAGGGCACTTTTTGCCGCTCGCGCTAGTCTTAGCGTGGATCGCTGTGACGCAAGTCACCGCACCTGTCTACGCTATCCTTGTGCGAGACTCACGCAGGAATCCAGCGCAATATGAATGTCCTGATCGTTGATGACGAACCCCAAGCCCGCGAGCGACTGAGCCGTCTGGTCAGTGAACTCGAGGGTTATGCAGTATTAGAGCCGAGCGCCACCACGGGCGAAGAGGCGTTGACGCTGATCGACAGCCTCAAGCCTGACGTGGTGTTGCTCGATATCCGTATGCCGGGCCTTGACGGCCTGCAAGTTGCCGCCCGACTGAGCGAGCGAGAGTCCCCACCGGCCGTAGTGTTCTGTGCAACGGGCGAAGAGTTTTCTGCGCAGACGCTGGAAGACAGCGGAGTCAGCTTTCTCATCAAACCGGTGGCGGGCGAAGCATTGCTCAAAGCCCTGAAAAAGGCCGAGCGCCCAACCCGCATACAGCTCGCCGCGCTCACTCAGCCAGCCGCTCAAAGTGGTAATGGGCCACGCAGCCATATCAGTGCCCGTACACGCAAAGGCATTGAACTGATCCCTCTGGGCGAGGTGGTCTATTTTATTGCCGATCACAAGTATGTGACCTTGCGCCACCAAGGCGGCGAAGTGTTGCTTGATGAGCCGCTCAAGGCGCTTGAGGATGAGTTCGGCGACCGCTTCGTGCGTATCCACCGCAACGCGCTGGTGGCCCGCGAGCGAATTGAACGCCTGCAACGCACGCCCCTGGGTCATTTTCAGCTATTCCTGAAAGGCCTTAACGGCGATGCGTTGATCGTCAGCCGAAGGCATGTTGCCGGCGTGCGCAAGATGATGCAGCAGCTTTAGCCCAGCGTCTGTGGCGAGGCCTGCATTCCTTATCCCGGTGCGTCGCGGCCAGGGAGGCCCCGCACTTGCTGATTCAAATCAAAGCGTATTTCCCTGAGCTGTTATTATCCGTCATATCTTTTCAGTACGGATTGATCCATGTCCTCTCGCGAAATCCGCATCGCCACCCGTAAAAGCGCCCTGGCCTTGTGGCAGGCCGAATACGTCAAAGCACGCCTGGAGCTGGCCCACCCTGGCCTCAAGGTGTCCCTGGTGCCTATGGTCAGTCGTGGCGATAAGCTGCTCGACTCGCCTCTGTCGAAGATCGGCGGCAAGGGTTTGTTCGTCAAGGAACTGGAAACAGCGCTGCTGGAGAACGAAGCCGACATCGCCGTGCATTCGATGAAAGACGTGCCCATGGACTTCCCTGAAGGCCTGGGTCTGTTTTGCATCTGCGAACGCGAAGACCCGCGCGATGCTTTCGTTTCCAACACTTACGCGTCCCTGGAAGCATTGCCCCTGGGCAGCATCGTCGGCACTTCGAGCCTGCGCCGCCAGGCACAGCTGCTGACCCGCCGCCCGGACCTGCAGATCCGATTTCTGCGTGGCAACGTCAACACCCGCCTGGCGAAGCTGGACGCCGGCGAATATGACGCGATCATCCTCGCAGCGGCGGGCCTGATCCGCCTGGGTTTCGAAGACCGTATCACCTCGGCCATCAGCGTCGAGGACAGCCTGCCCGCAGGTGGGCAAGGCGCCGTTGGCATCGAGTGTCGTACCGCCGACAGTGAAATCCACGCCCTGCTCAAACCCCTGGATCACCACGACACCGAAGTGCGCGTCACGGCCGAGCGTGCCCTGAACAAGCACCTCAACGGTGGCTGCCAGGTGCCAATCGCCTGCTACGCCGTGCTCGAAGGTGAAAACCTGTGGTTGCGCGGCCTGGTAGGGGACCCGGAAGGTGGCACCTTGCTGACGGCCGAGGTGCGCGGCCCGCAGCGTGACGCGACGGCACTGGGCATCCAGGTGGCCGAAGAGCTGTTGGACAAAGGCGCCGGTGCCATCCTGCAAAAAATCTACGGCGAGGCCGGTCCGCAGTGACCGAATGGCGTGTGCTGCTGACGCGGCCTGCCGAGGAGTCGTTGGCCCTGGCGGGGACGTTGGCCGGCGCCGGCATTTTCAGCAGCAGCCTACCGTTGTTGGACATCGAGCCGCTTCCCGTTACACCTGAACAGCTGGCAGTCTTGCGCGACCTGGGCCGCTATTGTGCGGTGATTGTCGTCAGTAAGCCCGCCGCGCGCTTGGCCGTGCGACAGCTGGATCGAGCATGGCCGCGACTGCCGTGGTTCAGCGTCGGCGCAGCCACTGCGCAGGTACTGGCCGAACACGGCCTCAACGTTCACTATCCCCCTACTGGCGATGACAGCGAGGCCTTGCTTCAATTGCCTGCGTTGCGCGAGGCTATCGCTCGCCCGGATGCACGCGTGTTAATCCTGCGGGGCGAGGGCGGTCGCGAGCTGCTGGCGGAGCGTTTGCGTGCGAGTGGTGCTAGTGTCGACTATCTGGAATTGTATCGCCGTTTCCTTCCGGCCTACGACGCCGGGGTACTGATGCAACGCATCCAGTTGGAACGCTTGAACGGCCTGGTGGTCAGCAGTGGGCAGGGTTTTTTGCACCTGCACGCCTTGGCCGGAGCCGATTGGCCACAGGTGGCACAGCTGCCGTTGTTCGTGCCGAGCCCGCGAGTCTTCGAGATGGCGCGGGGCGCTGGCGCAGAAAAAGTTGTGGATTGCCGCGGTGCGAGTGCCGCGGCTTTGTTAGTGGCGTTACGCAGCGTTGCCCTATGAGGCATGCCGTAGTCACTCTCTGAAACGCAAAGGACGGATACGTGAGCGAAACAGCCTTGCCTAAAGATGAAGCCCAACCCGCACTTGGTGCGCCGGTTGAGTCACCGGTCACCGCGCCGCGCCGTGGCAATGGCCTGGCAGTCGTCGCCTTGCTGCTCGGCGCCGCCGGTGTTGCCGCCGGCGGTTGGGGGATCTGGCAGGTCCGCGCCCTGCAAGCCAGCAGCCAGCAACAGCTGGGCCAAGTGCAGACCCTCGATGACCAATCCCAGTCTCTCAAGCAGAGCCAGCAACAACTGGCCGCGCGGCTGGCGCAGTTGCCGGGTGCGGATGAGCTGGAGGAGCGCCGTCGTCTGGTGGCCCAGTTGCAGGGCGATCAGCAGCGCCTGAGCCAGCGCCTTGAGACCGTGTTGGGATCCAGCCGCAAGGACTGGCGTTTGGCCGAGGCTGAACACTTGATTCGCCTGGCGAGCCTGCGTCTGTCTGCCTTGCAAGATATCAATAGCGCCCAAGCGCTGGTGCAGGGCGCCGACGAGATTCTTCGCGAGCAAAGCGATCCAGGTTCCTACGCCTCCCGTGAGCAGTTGGCCAAGAGCCTTGCAGCGCTGCGCAGCACCGAGCAGCCGGATCGCACTGGGCTGTACCTGCAATTGGCGGCCTTGCGTGACCAAGTCGTGCAGCTGGCGGCCATTGCTCCGGAGTATCAACTGACCGAGCCTGCTTCCGAGGGGCGTCCGACCACGGATACCGACAGCCGTTGGCGCCAATGGTGGGAGCAGATTTCCCGTTACTTCCGCATCGACTTCAACCCGGATGACAACATTCGCCCACTGCTGGCCGGCCAAGGCCTGAACCAAGTGCGCCTGGCCTTGAGCCTGGCCCTGGAGCAGGCGCAATGGGCGGCGCTCAACGGGGAGTCGGCTGTGTACAGCCGCTCCCTCGGCGAGGCGCGTAGCGTGTTGCAGGATAACTTTAACCAGGACAACCCGCAGAGCAAGGCGATGCTCGCGCGTATCGCCGAACTTGAGCCCAAGACGGTGTCGGTGGTGACGCCGGACCTGGCCGCGAGCCTGGCTGCTGTGCAGGCGTATCTTGAGCGTCGTCATCTGTCTGCTGACGAAGCCAAGGCAGCGGCCACACCGGCGGCTACGTCGGCGAAGCAGGAGTAGAGCCGATGAAACGTTTCTATGTGATCCTGGTGCTGGCGATTGCAATCGCGCTGGCGCTGGCTGTGGGCATTTCGAAACACACCGGCTATGTGTTGATTACTTACCCTCATGTGCTGCACTACGAGTCGAGCTTGTGGGCGACGGTGGTGGCGGTGTTTGCCATTGGTTTGGTGATCTACCTGATCCGTGTGCTCTTGAGCCTGGTCACCACCTCCGGTGGCGTGGTCAACCCGTGGTCGCGGCGTAACCGCAGCCGCCGCGTGCAGATCGCCATCGAGCAAGGCCAGATGGACCTCGCCGAGGGCCGCTGGGCCAGTGCCGAGCGCCACCTGCATCGCGCCGCCGAAGCCGAGCGCCAGCCATTGCTGTACTACCTCGGCGCCGCGCGCGCTGCGAATGAGCAGGGTCGTTATGAAGAGTCCGACGGCTTGCTGGAGAGAGCGCTGGAGCGTCAGCCCCAGGCCGAGCTGGCAGTTGCCTTGAGCCATGCGCAACTGCAACTGGACCGCGGCGATACCGACGGTGCACTCACCACCTTGCAGGCGATGCACGAGCGTCACCCGCATAACGGCCAGGTCTTGCGTCAATTGCAGCGCCTGCATCAGCAGCGGGGCGATTGGTCGTCGGTGATCCGCCTGTTGCCGGAGCTGCGCAAGGATAAAGTCCTGCCTGCCAGCGAATTGGCTGAGCTTGAACGCCGTGCCTGGGGTGAGAACCTGAGCCTGGCTGCCCAGCGAGAAGAGCAGGGCGAAGCCGGTTTGCAGTCCCTTGAGCGGGCCTGGCAGCAACTCACTTCAGCCCAGCGCCAAGAGCCGCAACTGGTTCTGGCTTACGCCGAGCAACTGCGCCAATTGGGCGCCGATGCCAAGGCCGAGGAAGCGCTGCGTGGCGCCATCAAGCGTGTCTACGACAGCCACCTGATCCGACTATACGGCTTGCTGCGTGGCAGTGATCCAGCTCGGCAGTTGAAGTTTGCCGAGGGCTGGCTCAAGGACCACCCGGGTGATGCCAGCCTGCTGCTGACGTTGGGCCGCCTGTGCCTGCAAAACAGCCTGTGGGGCAAGGCGCGGGATTATCTGGAGAGCAGCCTTCAAGTGCAGCGTAATCCCGAGGCCTGTGCCGAGCTCGCCCGCTTGTTGGCCCAACTGGGTGACACCGAGCGTAGTAACCAGCTGTTTCAAGAGGGACTTGGACTGCTGGATAACCGTTTACTGGCGTCTCCGCTACCTGTCCCGGCTCGGGTTTGAAGTAGGACAGTTGGCAAGGGTTGGCTCAGACGTATCTGACAGCCAACCTTTCGTTAGCTCGAAAAGACTGGGGGGCAAGCGTTCGGCGGCAAAGTCCGACGCTCGATTGCCCAAGGTCTTCCATCTTCTGACGGAAAGTCCTTACCTTCTCGCGGAATCGTCTGCTCTGGCATGTATTGAAAGCGGTCAGGGCTTTCCTCTACCGTAGCGACCTATCTTTCGCGATGCGGATAAAGCATGTCTTTGGCCCCTTCACGCTCCTTGTTTTTCCTCGCGTTCCTGGCGGGTACGCTGACGTTGGGTGCGTCCTTTTACCTCGAGTTCGGTGTCTCGTTGCGTCCGTGTTTCCTATGCCAGATGCAAAGGGGGTTCCTGGCCGCTTTCACATTGATCAACCTGGTCGCCGCCCTCCATAACCCCAAGCGTTCCGTTATCTGCCTGTATGGGCTGGCAAGCATGGGCTGTGCCTTGCTCGGCGCCCTTACCGCCGTGCGCCAGGTGCTGCTGCAAAATGCCGCGCCGGATGAGGCTGCCGATTGCTGGCCCAGCCTGCACTACATGATCGAAAACCTATCGTTTTGGCAGGCCCTGCAGTTGACGTTCAAAGGCACTGTCGACTGCGTGGAAACCAACTGGACGCTGTTTGATTTGAGCCTTCCCGAGTGGAGCCTGCTGTTCTTCATCGGGATGTTGATCCTGGGCATCATGCAGTTCTCACGGCTGTTTTTGAGCCAGTGTTCGCGCCCGGCGAGGCGCTGAAAGCCCGTCGCAGTTTGGAGAGCGGGATTAAACACTTGTATGAACTTTCTGTCCTGCGTACCTTGAAGCCATAGTCATGCGGGCATAATCTGGCCCGCACGTGTTATTGAAACCGTTTGTCAGATGTGGCCTTGTCCGGCGCCGCTTTATCCTTGAAGTGTTGCGCGGGCACCAGGCGGCAGCGCCCCTATAGGGAAGAGAGATCATCATGCTGGAAAGTTGTCAGAATGCTCAGGAACGCTGGGGTGGGGTGCACAAGCTGATCGACAATTGGCTGAAGGCGCGTCACGAACTGGTTCTGTCCTTTGATGCGCTGGGCGCCAAGCCCGAGGCACTGGCTGAGAACCGTGAGCCGTTGCAGGACTTCTGCGCGGTATTGGTGGACTACTTGTCGGCTGGCCATTTTGGTGTCTTCGATCAACTGACCAAGGAGGCTGAAGCCTTCGATGATCAGCGTGGCCTGGACCTGGCTGAGACCATTTACCCGCGCATCGATGTCATCACCGAGAAGCTGCTGGCATTTACCGACCTGTGTGATGCCGGAAACTGTGTTGCTGAAAAATTCAAAGAGTTGGGCGCGTTGCTGCACGAGCGATTCGAGTTGGAAGATTGCCTGATCGAAGTGCTGCACAACGCTCACAAAGAAGAGCCTGCTACCCAGGCCTGACCCTCGACAGCGGTACGAAAGACGGTGCGCATGGCGCGCCGTTTTTTATGGGGTCAAGGACGGGTACCGAGCAACTCGATCTCGAATACCAGCGGTGTATAAGGCGGGATCAACTCGCCGGCACCGTCGGCGCCATAAGCCTGGGCCGATGGAATCACCAATCGCCATTTCGCACCCACGGGCATTTGTTGCAACGCGCTGCTCCAGCCGCTGATCACACTGTCCAGACGAAACCATTGAGGTTGCGTGCTCTGGTCGAACACTGTCCCATCGGGTAATCGCCCCATGTATTTCACTTCAACCTGGTCGCTGGCCTTGGGCTTTCCACCCGTGCCGGGAGTGAGTTCGGTGAGCAGGATTCCATCCGCCAATTCGCGCACGCCTTTTACGGCTTTTTCTTTGCTCAAAAATTGTTGTTCGGCCGCCAGGGCTTTTTCGCTTTGAGGTCCCTGTGCTTCGGCTGCATTTTGTGCTTCGTGCTGGGCAAGAATCTGTTCGATACGTGCGTTGTCCAGCGCCAGCGGCTTGCCTTGATAGGCTTGCTTTAGGCCGTCGATCAACGCCTGGATCTGCAGGTCAGGGACCTCCTGGCGCAGGCGTTCACCGAGGCTTGCGCCCAGGCTGTAGGCGAGGTCATGCTGATTTTGGTCAGTGGTTTTGGACGGTGATTGCTCGCTCGCATTGGCCACCGAAATCGCCAGGCCAAGCACAAGAAAAAGGTAACGCGACATGGGTGGTCTCCCGCCGAAAGTGCGACGGATTATGCCAGTGTGAGAGGGTAAAAAGTGCCGCGTACTTCCGTTATAACGATAAGAATTTTCGTACGGTGCAACGCAAGTCAAACGATACTGTCAACATGCCCTAGCGGCGGTAAGAGCAGAGGGCTAGTATGAGCCGCACCCAAGTCAGCCAGGAGGTAAACCATGTCGGCCAAACAGAAGCCTGTTAATACCCCGTTGCATTTACTCCAACAACTCTCGGGCAGTTTGCTCGAGCATCTGGAAAGCGCTTGTTCCCAAGCCTTGGCCGATGCAGAAAAACTGCTCGCCAAGCTGGAAAAACAACGCGGTAAAGCGCAAGAAAAGCTGCACAAATCCCGCACCAAACTGCAAGATGCCGCCACTGCCGGCAAGGCCAAGGCTCAAGCCAAAGCCAAAGACGCTGTCAAAGAACTTGAGGACCTGCTCGACGCCCTCAAGGATCGCCAAGCTGAAACCCGCACCTACATTTCCCAACTCAAAAAAGATGCCCAGGAAAGCCTGAAACTGGCCCAGGGCGTTGGTCGTGTGAAGGAAGCTGTAGCTAAGGCGTTGGGCGCCCGTACGCCTGCAAAAGCTGTTGCAGTAAGCGCGGCGAAGAAGCCTGCAAGCAAAGCTGCTGCCTCCAAGGCACCTGCTAAAGCAGCCGCGAAGCCAGCTGCCAAAACCGCTGCTGCTAAACCGGCCGCCAAGCCAGCTGCTAAAACTGCTGCTGCAAAGCCAGCCGCGAAGCCAGCTGCTAAAACCGCTGCTGCAAAGCCAGCCGCGAAGCCAGCTGCTAAAACTGCTGCTGCAAAGCCAGCCGCGAAGCCAGCTGCTAAAACCGCTGCTGCAAAGCCAGCCGCGAAGCCAGCTGCTAAAACCGCTGCTGCAAAGCCAGCCGCGAAGCCAGTTGCTAAAACCGCTGCTGCAAAGCCGGCCGCGAAGCCAGCTGCTAAAACCGCCACTGCAAAACCAGCCGCCAAGCCAGTTGCTAAAACCGCTGCTGCAAAACCAGCCGCCAAGCCAGCTGCAAAACCGGCTGCTGCAAAACCGGCCGCGAAGCCAGCTGCTAAAACCGCTGCTGCAAAACCAGCCGCGAAGCCAGCCGCCAAACCTGCTGCTGCAAAACCAGCCGCTAAGCCAACTGCCAAACCTGCAGCCAAGCCAGCCGTTGCCAAACCAGCTGCCGCAAAACCAGCACCGGCCAAGCCAGCAACATCTGCTGCTGCCCCGGCAGCGTCGAGCGCTCCAACTGCACCGGCCACCAACACGCCTGCCCCGGTAGCGCCAAGCACCACCCCAACCAGCGCTTCCTAAGTGCTGGTGACCACGACGCGCAGCTGCTGCAGCGCGTCGTGGTCAAGGTTGGCGGCATCCTCGGCCGCCAGTCCTTCCAGCCACTGTTGATGACCCATCGCCTCATCCGTCGGCCACATTCGCGCCAGCGTTTCCAGGCGCGCGAGCAATTGTCGTTCGGCCTCCAGCTCCAGGGCTTTGACCCGTTCACGTAACCCCGCCAAATCCTCGTCCTGCTGCGCCATCGCACGCCATTGCATGCGCACCCGTCGTAACGGCTCAATCACGTGCGCCTGCCAAGGTTCGGCGATCTGTTTCAGCGCCTGGATGCGTTCGGCCGTCACGGCCACAGCGCGCTGTTCCAGCCACGCGCCACAGAGCAATAGGCACACATCCGCCCCTTGCTCCTGTAAACGCAGGCAAGCAGCTTCGACGCCCGGGCGGGCGTAAGTCGAGAGGGCAAAGCTCCATAGGTCAGCGCACATATTCACACCCAAGCCAGCGGGCAACGAAGCTGGTAGACTCCGCCGCCATTATGATCCGACTTCAAAGCCTAACATTACAGCGTGGCCCGCAACGTCTTCTCGAAGACGCCGAGCTGACCCTGCACGCCGGTCACAAAGCCGGCTTGATCGGTGCCAATGGCGCCGGCAAATCCACGTTGTTCGCCCTGTTGCTGGGCGAGCTGACCCCGGATTCCGGGGACTGCTTGCTGCCGGCCGACTGGCGCATCGCCCACATGCGCCAGGAGATCGACACCCTGGACCGCATCGCGATCGACTACGTGCTCGATGGCGACCTGCGCCTGCGCCAGGTGCAACACGACCTCGCCGAGGCCGAGAAAGCCCAGGACGGCGCCGCCCAGGCGCGCCTGCACTCGGAACTCGACAGTGCCGACGGCTACACCGCCGACGCCCGCGCCCGCAAAATGCTCGCCGGCCTTGGTTTCACCAACGAACAGATGGACCGCCCGGTCGCTGACTTCTCCGGTGGCTGGCGCATGCGCCTGAACCTGGCCCAGGCGCTGATGTGCCCCTCGGACCTGTTGCTGCTCGATGAACCGACCAACCACTTGGACCTTGATGCGATCTTGTGGCTGGAAGACTTCCTCAAGAATTACCAGGGCACGTTGCTGCTGATTTCCCACGACCGCGATTTCCTCGACGCCGTGGTCGACAACATCGCCCACGTCGAACAGAAGAAAATCACCCTGTACCGTGGCGGCTATACCGCATTCGAGCGCGCCCGCGCCGAACGCCTGGCCCAGCAACAACAGGCGTTCGAGAAGCAGCAGGCGCAGCGTGCGCACATGGAAAGCTACATCGCCCGGTTCAAGGCCCAGGCCACCAAGGCCCGCCAGGCCCAGAGCCGGATCAAGGCCCTGGAGCGCATGGAAGAGCTGTCGGCGGCCCATGTCGATTCGCCGTTCGACTTTGTGTTCCGCGAGTCGGTGAAGATATCCAGCCCGTTGCTGGATCTTTCAGATGCTCGCCTGGGTTATGGCGACAAAACCATCCTGGAAAAAGTGAAGCTGCAGCTCACGCCAGGTGCGCGCATCGGTTTGCTCGGCCCTAACGGTGCGGGCAAGTCGACGCTGATCAAGAACCTCTCGGGTGAGCTTGAGCCCCTGGCCGGTCGCTTGACCCGTGGCGAGAACACGGTGGTGGGCTACTTCGCCCAGCATCAGCTGGATTCCCTGGACTCCAAAGCCAGCCCGTTGCTGCACTTGCAGCGTCTGGCGCCGACCGAGCGCGAACAGACCCTGCGCGACTTCCTGGGTGGTTTCGACTTCCGGGGTGCGCGCATCGACGAGCCGGTGCTGAATTTTTCCGGCGGCGAAAAAGCCCGACTGGCCCTGGCGTTGATCGCCTGGGATCGTCCGAACCTGCTGCTGCTCGACGAACCGACCAACCACCTGGACCTGGAAATGCGCCTGGCGCTGACCATGGCCCTGCAGGAGTTCAGCGGTGCGGTACTGGTGGTGTCTCACGATCGTCACTTGCTCAAGAGCACCACCGACAACTTCCTGCTGGTGGCCGATGGCAAAGTCGAAGAGTTTGACGGCGACCTGGATGATTACGCGCGCTGGCTGACGGATTACCGCCTGCGCAACGCGCCGGTCAGCAATACGCCCGTCAACCCGGACAAGACCGACAAGAAAGCCCAGCGTCAGGCCGCCGCTGCACTGCGTCAGCAGTTGGCGCCGCACAAGCGTGAAGCCGACAAGCTGGAAGCCGAGCTGGGCAAGGTGCACGAGCGTCTGGCCAAGATCGAAACCAGCCTGGGCGACAGCGCCGTTTACGAGGCCGCCCGCAAGGACGAGTTGCGTGACCTGCTGGCTGAACAGGCCAAACTCAAGGTGCGCGAAGGGCAGTTGGAGGAAACCTGGATGGAAGCTCTCGAGCTGCTGGAAACCCTGCAAGCGGAGCTGGAGGCGCTGTCCTGATGGAAGCGTTGCATCTGCCGTTACCGGCGCAATGGGTCGAGCCCGTATGGATCGGCGTGCAAATCCTGCTGATCCTGCTGGCCGGCTACCTGGCCCAGCGTTTTGTGGCCAAAGGCCTGACTCGCCTGGGTGAGCGCTACCCGTTCCCCCCGCAACTGCTGATGCCGCTGCGCGGTGGTTTGCGCTGGTTGATCATGGGCAGTGCGCTGATCTTTGTGCTGGGCCGCCTGGGTGTCTCTGCCACCGTATTGTGGACGGCGCTTTCCGGGTTTGTCGCGGTCGCCGCCGTGGCGTTCTTTGCCATGTGGTCGGTGCTGTCCAACCTGCTGTGCGCCATTCTGATCTTCACCGTCGGGCCGTTTCGCCTGGGTGATATTGTCGAGCTGGTGGATACCGTCGACAAACCGGGCGTGAAGGGCCGGGTCGTGGCGATCAATCTGCTCTACACCACACTGGTTGAAGTGGCGGAAGCCGGCACCGACAGCGCGATGGTGCAAGTGCCTAACAGCCTGTTCTTCCAGCGCTCGGTGCGCCGTTGGCCGGGTACCCACGTGTTTCCGGGCGACCGCTAGCGTTCACATCTTGTAAAAATCTATAGCCATCCGTTGGTCGGCGGAGTTAGCTTAAGGCACAACAGCTAACTCCCCCCTGAGGTGTGTAATGGCACTCGACACGTGGCTGGCCTTTTTCCTGGCCAGTTGGATCATCTCCCTTTCCCCTGGCGCTGGCGCCATCGCCTCGATGTCCAGCGGCCTGCAATACGGTTTCCTGCGCGGTTACTGGAACGCCATTGGCCTGCAACTGGGCCTGGCGATGCAGATTGCCGTCGTTGCTTGCGGCCTGGGTGCCATTCTGGCGACGTCGTCCACGGCCTTCTATGTGATCAAATGGTTTGGCGTGGCGTACCTGGTGTACCTGGCCATCAAGCAATGGCGCGCGTTGCCCATGGACATGACCGACGACGCGGCCGTGCGCCCGATCGGCAAACCGATGGCGATGATGTTCCGAGGCTTTCTGGTCAATGCCAGCAACCCTAAGGCCCTGGTGTTCATGCTGGCGGTGCTGCCGCAGTTTGTGAACCCACAAGCGCCGTTGCTGATCCAGTACCTGATCCTGGGTGCGACGATGATTTGCGTCGATATGGTGGTGATGGCGGGGTATACGGGGCTGGCGTCGAAAGTGTTGCGTTTGTTGCGCACGCCTAAGCAGCAGAAGCGTATGAACCGTACGTTTGCCGGGTTGTTTGTGGGGGCGGCGGGCTTTCTGGCCAGTCTGCATCGCGCAACGGCTTGAACTGAAGAAACCAGATCAAAAATGTGGGAGCTGGCTTGTCGGGTCGCCGCACCGCTGCGATAGCATCACCTCGGTGTATCAGTTACACCGAGGTGCTCGCATCGCAGCGGTGCGGCGACCCGACAAGCCAGCTCCCACATTGGTTTTGTGTTGCTTGTGAAATCGGGTTTCAGCGCAGGATCTTCGGCGCTTCATCCCTCGGCAGGTTGTTACGCAACACCGGCTGGCCAGGCTCTTGATACCCGCCACCCAATTGCTCCGCCAACTGCCGCGCCACATCTTCCCCCAGCGCTTTCGACACTTCTTTCACTACCCGCGGCCGATTCAGGCTCACACGCACATCGCGGCTGCTCACCAGCTTGGTGTCCTGGCCTTCACCCATGGCGGTAAATGCCGAGGTGATCTCGTAGGTGCGGGTGTTGATCAGGCTGAAGTCCGCCACCAGCGTCAGGCCCAATACCGCCGAGTAGCTGTTGGTGTGGTCCAGGGCGTTGATGTCCTGGGTGAAGTCGATGTCTGACAGCGTGCCGAACAGCACATAGTCAGCCCCCTTGAAGTGGCCGGCCTTGATGCGCTTGATCACATCGTAGACGTCACCCTTGGCATCGGCGGTGTAGGGCGTGCCCTGCACCAGCTGGAACTGGTGGGACTTGAGGATCTCGCCCTTGATGTCACCGCTGAATTTACGCAGCTCGGTCTGTTCGATGTAGCTGGTACGGCTTTCGTACTCGCTGTAATTCGATGCGCCGCTGGCGTGGTAAGCGCTGGCCTGGAAGTTATTGCTCGCCGACACCTGGTGAATGTATTCCTCGACCCGCGCCTCGTAGGCCAGGTCGGTCACCGCGATCTTCGGGGCGGCCGAGGCGCCGAAGGCGCACAGCAGGCCGATCATGCCGATCCATGCACGCATTGCTTAGCGCTCCGTGGTCTTGCGGATTTCTTTTTCGTCCATCCATTCGGCCAGGCCGCTCTCGACGTCGATCAGTTGCAGGCTGAACTTGTAGAACACGTCCTTGTAGTCTGAGCTGCGCTTGACGATGGAGCTGATGGAGCCTTCCAGGCGGTACTTGGCGGCGACCATGTTGCCGGTCTTGCTGACGGTGGACTTCTTGTACAGGCCGCTCTGGTTCTGCAGCTTGAGCTGGTCAACCTGGCTTTGCATGTCGGTGTTGTCGCTGGCAAAGCGCGCGGTGCCGGTCTTCATCAACTGGGTCTTGATCGACGTGGTGATCTCGCGGGTATCGATGTACTCGCTGGTCTTATTCTTCACGTCGTACACCTGCACCACCGGGCGGCCTTGCAGGATGCCGGACTGGGCCAGGGAGCGGGTCATGCTTTCGGCGATCATCTGCAGGTCGGTGGAGCCGAACTCGTTGGTCACCAGTTCTACGGCCTTGGTATCGCCGTAGCTGATGTTTTTACCGCCCAGTACCGGCGAAGTGTTAGAGCAACCGCTGGCCAATACGGCAACTACGGCGAGGATCGAGAAGCGTGCAAACATGGGGAAATCTCTCAGTAGCAAAAAGGGTGAACGGCTCAAGGCGTTTTCACTTCAAGGCGGAAGTCCGCCGCCTGGGGCAGGTTGGCGATGGCCGGCAGAAAGGTCGCCTGGTTGGCGTACAGGTTCAGCACCTTCCAGGTTTCTTCATCGCCCACCGGGAAGCCATCGGCGCCCAGCCAGGCAAAGCGGTAATACATCATCTGGTTGCTGCTGGTGATGTTGCTCAACTGCACCTTGGCGGTGAGAAAGCCGTTCTCGCGGGCAACACGAATGGCACCGACCGCGATGCCCTTGAACTTGCCCATCACTACGATTTTGCTCGCGGCGCTGCCGGGCTCCGGCGGCGGCGGGGTGGCGCAACCGGCAAGCAGGACCAGCGCCAGGGCGCCAGGGATGAAATGACGCATAGCGTGCTCCTTAAGGTTGTTTGAGGGCGATGGCCTGGGTGGCCGTGCTCGGCACCACATGGGCGGCCAGGCCGCCCGCGAACACTTGGTTACCAACCACGCGCAGGGTGATCACTTGATAGCGCTGATCAGCCTTGACCGTTACCAGCGTGCCGCCCAGGGCATTGGGCAGGCTGACCTGGTGTTCGCCGTGCTTGAGGCGCAGGCGGGTCACCTGGGTCATGTCCGGCAGGGTGCGCCAGGTGCGGGTGTCGGCGCCTTCGGTGACGGCTGAGGCGATACCCAGCACCAGGCCCGCCATCGGGTTGGTCTTGTTCAGGTTGTTTTGCGCCACGCCACGGGTGACCGCACGCACGGTGGTGCGCAGGATAATCCCAGGCATGTCATCACGCAGTGCGCGGCGGGACATGGCCGTAGTGCTGTTGAGTATGGTGAGGTTCTGTTGCTGGCCGTCGACGCCGATCTGGGCGAAGGTCGCGGTGGACGTATCCGCCTTGATCACCGGGAACGACAGCGGTGTGATCACCAGGTTGCCATTGATCGGAATCGGCAGCGGCAGGCGAATCGAATCGCGAGCCGGTGCCAGGCCACTCTGGACCACGATCAGCACGTCGGTTTCATTGGCGCCGACCTTGGGTTTATCCAGGTTCAACAGCGCCTGTTCCAGCAACGGTGTATTGGGGCGCAACTCGGCGGCCTTGCGGTAACCGGGGGCTGCCAGGTCTTTTTCGCCCAAGGCTTCGTAGACGAAACCGGCCAGGTAATGACTGAACGCACTCTGGTAGCTGTTTTTCAGACCGACCACTTCCGGCGCATCCAGGGCTTCCACCGGGTAGCCGCGCAAGTCTTTCATCTGGGTGGTCACGCCCTCACGCTGGGCTTCGTTCTCGCGCTTGAGGTATTCCTTGTCCCGCAGGTCGGCGATCACCGCTTCGCGTTCATGGGTCTTCTTGATTTCGGTGCGCGCGCCGTCGAAGTCGTTCAGGGCCAGGAGGTTCAGGGCCATCTGCGTGGTCAGCATGACCTTTTCGTAGTCATAGCCTTCGTAGCGCCGCACTTTGTCGTTGGCAACGAAACTGCCGAACTGGGCGAGATACCTGGCGCTGTCGAACTTGACCGAATCCTCCCACTTGGCGACTTGCAGGTCGGCGCTGCGCCAGGCGGTCTGGCTGCCGGTCATGTCGCCCTTGGCCCGCAGCAACTCGCCCTTTTCGAAGAAATAGAGCAGGTCTTTGTCGTCGCCGGTGTTGTTCTTTTCCAGCAGGGTCAGCGCGGCGTCGACATTGCCGGTGGCCAATTGCTGGTTGGTGGCTTGCAGTTCGGTGTCGTAGTTGCGGAACATCGAACAGCCGGACAGCAAGGTGACCGCCGCAAGCGCGAGCGAAGGTAAGGCGCGAAATGCCATGCAAACTTCTTCCCTGAAAGTATCAACCGATGTGGTAATTCCTCATAAAAACGAGGAACAAAATTCCCTTTCGCACTAACAGGGCGCGGCATTATAGGCACCATTACTGGCAAAACAATGGCTATTTGATCCGGTGAAATCGGCTGGAGTGCCACCATCCCGCATCTAAAACGCTCCGCCCCCACAAACGACAAATCACTTACGCCTTGAGTCAAACCCGTAAAGCCCTAACAATGTGTTACTTCGTATTTCCATTTGAGATTCGTTCATGACTGCCCCCTTCCGTTTTCTCGCCTGGCTGATAGTGCCGGCGTTGATGTCGTGCAGCTTCAACCTGTTGGCCGCGACTGCCGAGGGCGCCCCACAAGCCCTGCATTTGCTGGACTACATTGGTGCTGACTATCCTCCGACGGTGGAGGCGGGCAAGGTTATCGATGAACCCGAATACCGCGAACAGCTGGAGTTTCTCGGGGTGTTGCAGGGCCTAGTGGCAGAGTTGCCACAGCGCCCGGAACGCGTGGCGTTGGTCAAAGGTGTTGATGAACTGTTAGCGGCTGTAACCGCTCATCAGGACGGCCCGACAGTCGCCCGCCAGGCCCGGCAATTGGGGGCTCAACTGGCGGTGGCCTATGAAGTCAGCCAGGCACCGGCGATCACGCCTGACCCAACCCGCGGCGCGCCGCTTTACGCCCAACACTGCTCGGTCTGCCACGGCACAGCGGGCGCCGGTGATGGGCCGGCCAGTGTTGGCATGACGCCGCCGCCCGCTAATCTGCGTGACGCCGTGCGCCTGGATCGCCTGAGTCTCTACGCGATCTACAACACGCTGGGCCTGGGTGTGGAAGGCACTGACATGCCGTCTTTTGCCGACCAACTGGACGATCGCCAACGCTGGGACCTGGCCACTTACATCGCCGGCTTCACCGCCGACCCGGCCGCCGCCAAAAGCGAGCAGCCGTTCAATCTCGCTGACCTGGCTCGCCAGACCCCCAATGAAGTGCTGGCCGCCAATGGCCCGGCTGCCGCCGCGACGTTCCGCGCCCAGCGTGCGCAACCGCCGCAGGTCAAGCGTGGCCCGGCGCAACTGCTCGAATACACCGCTACGACCCTGGACAAGAGCCTGGCCGCGTTCCGCAGCGGTGATCACGAACAGGCCTACGATCTCTCGGTAGCCGCGTACCTGGAGGGCTTTGAACTGGTAGAAAGCTCCCTGGACAACGTCGACGCCAACGTGCGCAAAGACACCGAGAAGGCGCTGATGGCCTACCGGCAGTCGTTGCAGGACGGTTTGCCGGTCGAGCAGGTGCAACAGCGTCTGGACGTGGCCAAGGGCAAACTCACCGAGTCCGCCGGCTTGCTGGGCAGCGACGGCCTGAGCTGGTCATTGAGCTACATCTCCGGTTTGTTGATCCTGTTGCGTGAAGGCCTGGAAGCGATTCTGGTGCTGGCCGCGATCCTCGCGTTCCTGCGTAACACCGGCCAGCAGTCGGCGGTGCGCAGCGTCAACGTAGGTTGGGGCTTGGCGCTGTTGGCGGGTTTGGCGACCTGGGCGTTGGCCGCGTACGTGATTGACGTGAGCGGCGCCCAGCGCGAATTGCTTGAGGGCTGCACGGCGCTGTTCGCCAGCGTGATGGTGCTGTGGCTCGGCGTGTGGATGCATGACCGTCGCCACGCTGCGGCTTGGCAGGATTACATCAAGAGCAGCCTGGTGGGCGGTGGCGGGCGTTTTGGCTTTGCGATGCTGGCGTTCTTCTCGGTGTACCGCGAGCTGTTCGAGGTGATCCTGTTCTACGAAACCCTGTGGCTGCAAGCCGGCCCGGCCGGGCACAACGCGGTGCTGGCGGGTGGCGCCACGGCGCTGGTGCTGCTGGTGGGCCTGGCGTGGGTGATCCTGCGGGGTTCGGCGAAGCTGCCGTTGGCGTTGTTCTTCGGAATCAACGCGGCGCTGTTGTGTGCACTGTCGGTGGTGTTTGCGGGGCACGGCGTGAAGGCGTTGCAGGAAGCCGGGATCTTCGGCACGCGGCCGGTGGCATTCTTTGACTTTGATTGGCTGGGGATTCACGCCGATGCCTACTCGCTGAGTGCGCAGGCAGTAGCGATCCTGGCGATTGTGGTGCTGTATAGCCGCAGTCGAATCGCGGAGAAGCGCCGGGTGGCGGCATAACATGCGCGTGTGGATCGATGCCGACGCCTGCCCTCGGGCGGCCAAGGACCAAGTGGTGAAGTTCGCCCTCAAGCGCCAGTTCGAAGTGGTGCTGGTGGCCGGTCAGAGCCAGATCAAGCCGAGCTTTGCCTGTGTGAAGCTGATCGTGGTGCCCAGTGGCCCGGATGCGGCGGATGACTACCTGGTAGAGCACGCAGAGCCTGGTGAACTGGTGATCTGCAGCGATGTGCCGCTGGCTGACCGCTTGGTGAAAAAGGGCGTCACGGCCCTCGATCCACGGGGCAAGGAGTTCAGCCCGGCCAACATGAGTGAGCGCCTGGCAGTGCGCAATCTGTTCACCGATCTGCGCGAGCAAGGCCAGATGGGCGGGGGACCACCGCCCCATGGGGAGAAGGACAAGCAGGCGTTTGCCAATGCCCTGGACCGAATCCTGACCCGGTTGATGCGCCAAGCCTGATCTGTGTAGTGAGCGGGCTTGTCGAATCGTCGCACCGCCCGCGCTGGGCTGCGTAGCAGCCCCAATAAAGACACCGCAGAGTTCCAGATAAAACCAGGTCGTCTGGTTTGGGGCGGCTTCGCCACCCAGCGCGGGGCAAGCCCGCTCACTACATTAAGTGTTTGGCAAGCGGGTCAGTCGTTTTCGTGGGTCAACTCCAGCACCCGATCCACCAGCTTGTTGATCCCCGAAGCGACCTCGCTGATGTTCTTGCCGAGCATATAGGCCGGGGTGCTCACCAGCTTGCGCGCCTGGTCTTCGACGATATCTTCCACCGCACACTCCTGGTGGGTGGCGCCCATCTTGTCCAGCGCGGCGGCGGTGTCGGCACAGTTGCCAATGGTGCAGGTCACGCCAGGACCGTAGATTTTCGCCGCCAGGGCCGGGGAGATGCAGATCAGTCCCACGGGCTTGCCCGATTCGGCAAAGGCCTCGGCCAGCTCCAGAACCTGCGGGTTGACGCTGCAGCCGGCGCCTTCCACGGCAAAGTTCGACAGGTTCTTCGCCGCACCAAACCCGCCGGGCACGATCAGCGCATCGAAGTCTTCGGCATTGGCTTCGCGGATGTCTTTCACGTCCCCCCGGGCGATCCGCGCCGACTCCACCAGCACATTGCGTGACTCGGGCATCGTTTCGCCGGTGAGGTGGTTGATCACGTGCAGTTGCGCGATGTCCGGGGCAAAGCATTGGACCTGAGCGCCGCGCTGGTCCAGGCGCAGCAGCGTGATCACGCTTTCTTGGATCTCTGCGCCGTCGTACACGCCACAGCCGGAAAGGATCACTGCTATCTTTTTGCTCATGGGCATTTCTCCTTGGTTCTTGGCGTTAAATGTCTACTAATTTGTCATCTGTTGCCAATGGGATCTCGCGCCGCTGCACCTAATCTGATGTAACAAAAATAGACCGGACCAGACCATGGACTTCGTGCCTTACGCGGTACCGTTTTTCATCGCCCTGATTGTGGTGGAGCTGCTCGCCGATCATTGGCGCGGCCAGCGTAACTACCGGGTGGCGGACGCCATCAACAGCCTCAGCACCGGTGTGCTGTCTACCACCACGGGGCTGCTGACCAAGGGCGTGGGGCTGTTGACCTATGCGTTCGCCCTCAAGCACCTCGCGGTGATCGAGCTGTCGGCCCACAGCGTCTGGACCTGGGTGTTCGCCTTTGTGTTCTACGACTTCTGCTACTACTGGCTGCATCGCATGGGGCACGAACGCAACATCTTGTGGGCCGCGCACTCGGTGCATCACCAGAGCGAGGACTACAACCTCAGCACCGCCCTGCGCCAGACCAGTACCGGTTTCCTGCTGAGCTGGATCTTTTACCTGCCGCTGGCCGTACTCGGTGTGCCGTTGGTGGTGTTTATCAGCGTGGCGTCCCTTAACTTGCTGTATCAGTTCTGGGTGCACACCCGGCATGTGCCCAAACTCGGCTGGTTCGAATGGTTTTTCGTCACGCCATCCAATCATCGGGCCCACCATGCACAGAACGCTCTCTACATGGATCGCAACTACGGCGGGGTGTTCATTATTTGGGACCGCCTGTTCGGCTCCTTCCAGGAAGAAGACGACAACGAGCCGGTTATTTTCGGCGTGACCACGCCGTTGTCCAGCTGGAACCCGCTGTGGGCTAACCTGCAGTTTTATGCACAGCTGTGGAGTGATGCGCGGCGCACAGAGCGCTGGTGGGACAAGCTGCGCATCTGGTTCATGCGCACCGGCTGGCGCCCGGCGGACGTGAAGGCTAAGTACCCGCTGGCGAAACATGACTTGAGCCTGTTCCGTAAGTTCGAGGTAGCGCTGGATGTGCGCCAACAGGTCTACATCGCCCTGCAGTTCGCGGCGTATGTGAGCTTTGGTAGCTATTTGATGAATTTCGGCGAAGGCTTGCCCACGGCGGCGCTGATCCTGGGTTGGAGTGCCATGGCGTTGGGGCTGTTTACATTGGGTGTGGCTTTGGAGAACCGCCCATGGGCGTTCAAGGCCGAGCTTTCACGGCTGGTGCTGAATGTGCCGCTGGTATGGCTGGCGCCTTTGGTCGGTCTGTGGCCGGCCAGCAACCTGGGCTGGCTGGGCCTGCTCAGTTACAGCCTGCTCAGCGTGATTGGCCTCTACTGCTGCAGCAGCCGGTTTACTCGACTGGTGTCTTAGGCGCTTCAACCCGTGCAGGCTCGGCGGCAAGCCGGGCCTTTTCATCGGCACAGGCCTGACGAGCGATACGGGCGTTCTTGAAGCGGCGGCGCAGCCAGAGGCCAAAGCCCAGCAGCAGCAACGCGCCCAATACCCATAACTCATATTTCTTCACGCTACCGAGCATGCCTTCCAGCACGGCGCCGAAATGGTAAGCCGCTGCGCCCAACGCGGCCGCCCAGATCGCGGCACCAATACCGTTGAGGATGAGGTAGCGCAGCGGTGGGTAGCCGGAAAGACCAATCGCCACTGGCATGACCGTGCGCAGCCCGTAGACGAAGCGAAAGCTCAATACCCAGATATCCGGGTGCTTGCGGATATGCTCCAGGGCTTTGTCGCCCATCAATTGCCAGCGCGGCTTGCGCGCCAACAGCTTGCGGCCGTGCTTGCGGCCCATGTAATACCAAAGCTGGTCGCCGGCGTAGCTACCGAAAAAGGCAACCACCACCACCAGGTTGATATCCATGTACCCACGGAACGCCAGGAAGCCTGCGAGAACAAGAATGGTCTCGCCTTCAAAGAAGGTGCCTAGGAAGAGGGCAAAGTAGCCGAAGTCATGCAGAAATTGTTGAAGCATGGTCTGGGTGCTGGCGAAATGAACGCGCAGCCTACGCCTTCACGAAGATTCATGAAAGTATCGAGATGTGTCACGAAGTGAACAATTCCTACGTAAATCGCGAATGCGACTACAGGTCGCATCGTTAAGCACAACTGTCATACCTTCGTCATAATGGCCGCTTATAACTGCAACGCTCGCCCGTGAACCCGGGCTCAGGAGTCTGTCGTGAGCTTTACCCCTGCCAATCGCCTGTTTCCCGCCACTCGTCTGCGTCGCAATCGTCGTGATGATTTTTCTCGTCGTCTGGTGCGTGAAAATGTACTGACGACCGACGATCTGATCCTGCCGGTGTTTGTGCTGGACGGTGAAAATCGTCGGGAAGCGGTGGCTTCGATGCCAGGTGTGGAACGCCTGAGCATTGATCTGCTGCTTGAAGAAGCCGCGGGCTGGGTTGAGTTGGGGATTCCCGCGCTGGCGCTGTTCCCGGTCACGCCTCCTGAACTCAAGTCCCTGGACGCTGCCGAAGCCTGGAACCCGGAAGGGATCGCGCAGCGTGCCACGCGTGCGCTGCGCGAGCGTTTCCCGGAGCTGGGGGTGATCACTGACGTGGCGTTGGACCCGTTCACCACCCACGGCCAGGATGGCATTCTTGACCGGGACGGCTATGTTGAAAATGACGTCACCGTGGATGCCCTGGTCAAGCAAGCCCTGTCCCACGCAGCAGCCGGTGCCCAGGTGGTTGCACCGTCGGACATGATGGACGGCCGCATCCAGGCGATCCGCGAATCCCTGGAGCTGGCTGGCCACGTCAACGTGCGGATCATGGCCTATTCGGCCAAGTACGCCAGCGCCTATTACGGCCCGTTCCGCGATGCGGTGGGCTCGGCGCTTAACCTGGGCAAGGCCAACAAGGCTTCGTACCAGATGGACCCGGCCAACAGCCATGAAGCCCTGCACGAAGTGGCGGCCGACTTGGCCGAAGGCGCTGACATGGTGATGGTCAAGCCGGGGATGCCCTACTTGGACATCCTTTATCGGGTCAAAGAAGAATTCAAGGTGCCGACCTTTGTGTATCAGGTCAGTGGCGAATACGCCATGCACATGGCAGCAATACAGAATGGATGGCTGAGTGAAGGGGTGATCCTTGAATCCCTTACAGCCTTTAAACGCGCCGGGGCTGATGGCATTCTGACCTACTTCGCCGCCCGCGCCGCCCAATTGCTTAGAGAGCAACAATAGCCCTCACAGGAACACTCGATGAATACCGAAGGACTCACAGAAGTTGCCGTAAAAGACGCTCACCCGGTGGTTGAACAAGTCACCGAAACGCCGCCGGAGCACGAGCCCGCCGTGCCTGTCGTGGTGGCTGAGCCGCCCGCGCCGGTCCCGGTGGTCGCTGTGACCAACCTGGATGACAGCAGCCTGTACATCCACCGCGAGCTGTCACAACTGCAATTCAACATCCGCGTGCTGGAACAGGCGCTGGATGAGTCCTATCCGTTGCTGGAGCGGCTGAAGTTCCTGTTGATCTTCTCCAGCAACCTGGACGAGTTCTTCGAGATCCGCGTCGCCGGCCTCAAGAAGCAGATCACGTTCGCCCGCGAACAAGCCGGCGCCGATGGCCTGCAGCCGCATCAGGCACTGGCGCGGATCAGCGAACTGGTACACGGCCATGTGGACCGCCAATATGCGATCCTCAACGACATTCTGTTGCCGGAACTGGAAAAACATCAGGTCCGCTTCATCCGTCGCCGTCACTGGACTACCAAGATCAAAACCTGGGTGCGCCGTTATTTCCGTGACGAGATTTCGCCGATCATCACCCCGATCGGACTCGACCCGACGCACCCGTTCCCGTTGCTGGTGAACAAGAGCCTCAACTTTATTGTCGAGCTGGAAGGTATCGACGCCTTCGGTCGTGACTCAGGCCTTGCGATCATCCCGGCACCGCGTCTGTTGCCACGGATCATTAAGGTACCGGAAGAGGTGGGGGGCGCTGGCGATAACTATGTATTCCTGTCGTCGATGATCCATGCGCACGCCGATGACCTGTTCCAGGGCATGAAGGTGAAGGGCTGCTACCAATTCCGCCTGACCCGTAACGCCGACCTGGCGCTGGACTCCGAAGACGTCGAAGACTTGGCCCGTGCCCTGCGCGGCGAGCTGTTCTCGCGGCGCTACGGCGATGCGGTGCGCCTGGAAGTGGCCGACACCTGCCCTAAACACCTGTCGGACTACTTGCTGAAGCAGTTCAACCTGGCCGAATCCGAGTTGTACCAGGTCAATGGCCCGGTGAACTTGACACGCCTGTTCAGCATCACCGGCCTGGACAGCCATCCGGAACTGCAATACACCCCGTTCACGCCGCAGATCCCGAAATTGCTGCAAAACAGCGAGAATATCTTCAGCGTGGTGAGCAAGCAGGACATCCTGCTGCTGCATCCGTTCGAGTCCTTCACGCCAGTGGTCGACCTGCTGCGACAAGCCGCCAAAGACCCACACGTGTTGGCCGTGCGCCAGACCCTGTACCGTTCCGGCGCCAACTCGGAAATCGTCGACGCCCTGGTCGACGCCGCGCGTAACGGCAAGGAAGTCACGGCGGTGATCGAGTTGCGTGCGCGGTTCGACGAAGAGTCCAACCTGCAATTGGCCAGTCGCCTGCAAGCAGCCGGCGCGGTGGTGATCTACGGTGTGGTCGGCTTCAAGACCCACGCCAAGATGATGCTGATCCTGCGCCGCGAAGCCGGTGAGATCGTGCGCTACGCACACTTGGGCACTGGTAACTACCACGCCGGTAACGCCAAGCTCTACACCGACTACAGCCTGCTGACGTCCGACGATGCCTTGTGTGAAGACGTCGGCAAGTTGTTCAGCCAGTTGATCGGCATGGGCAAGACCTTGCGCATGAAGAAGCTGCTGCACGCGCCGTTCACCCTCAAGAAGGGCATGCTCGACATGATTGCCCGCGAAACCCAGTTCGCCCTCGACGGCAAACCGGCGCACATCATTGCCAAGTTCAACTCGCTGACCGATCCGAAGATCATTCGCGCGCTGTACAAGGCCAGCCAGTCCGGCGTGCGCATCGATCTGGTGGTGCGCGGCATGTGCTGCCTGCGTCCTGGCATTGTCGGGGTTTCGCACAACATTCACGTGCGCTCGATCATCGGCCGCTTCCTGGAGCACACGCGGGTCTTCTACTTCCTCAACGGTGGCGAAGAACAGATGTTCCTCTCCAGTGCCGACTGGATGGAGCGCAACCTCGATAAGCGTGTGGAAACATGCTTCCCGGTGGAAGGCAAGAAGCTGATCATGCGGGTCAAGAAGGAGCTGGAAAGCTACCTCACCGACAACACCCACAGCTGGAGCCTGCAGTCGGACGGCCGCTATATTCGCAACACGCCGACCGGCAACCAGAACCCGCGCAGTGCGCAGGCGACGTTGCTGGAGAAGTTGGGTAGCCCGATCCTGTCGGTGAACTGAAGCCGACACAAACCAAATGTGGGAGCGGGCTTGCTCGCGAATGCGGTAGATCAGTCAGTACATCTAGTGACTGACACTCCGCATTCGCGAGCAAGCCCGCTCCCACATTTGCTTTTGCAGTGTTCTTTGGGCCGGGTTAACGCAGGTTCAGGCTGAACCCCACCCGCGTCAGCCACTCCGCTTCCTGGGCGAAATCCGCCTGGGTCAGCTGATTCTCATCCAGCCAACCTTTCGGGAACACTACGTCCAGGCTGTCGCCGTCGGCGCGCAGGGTCACTTGGGGCATTTCCTGGGTGCCACGGATATGGTGGAACAGGATTGCAAAGCGCAGCAGCACGCACAGGCGAATCAGCTTGATGCCCTCGTCGCCGAACTCAGCAAATTTATCCTTGGGGATGTTACGGCGATGGCCACGCACCAGCAGGGCGAGCATTTGCTGGTCTTCGCGTGAGAAACCGGCCAGGTCCGAGTGCTCGATCAGGTAGGCGCCGTGCTTGTGGTAATGGTAGTGGGCGATATCCAGCCCCACTTCATGCACCTTGGCAGCCCAGCCCAACAGCTCGCGCCATACGCCGTCTTCCAGGTCCCAGTCCTCGGCCACCTGGTCGAAGGCGTGCAGGGCTTTACGCTCCACACGGGCGGCTTGTTCCAGGTCGACGTGGTAACGCTCCATCAACGAGGTGAGCGTGCGCTCCCGCACGTCCTCGTGGTGGTGTCGGCCCAGCAGGTCGTAGAGCACACCTTCGCGCAGGGCACCGTCGCAGTGGTCCATGCGTTGCAGCTCGAGGGCGTCGAAGATCGCTTCGAGAATCGCTAGGCCGGCCGGGAAGATAGTACGACGGTCGGGCTTGATGCCGTCGAAGTCGATTTTCTCGGCGTCCCCCAGCTTGAACAGTTTGCGCTTGAGCCACGCCAGGCCTTCGGCGTTGACCTCGCCGGTGCCGTGGCCGCCGGCTTTCAGGGCCAGGCCGATGGCGCGGATGGTGCCGGATGAACCGATGGCCTCATCCCAGGTCAGGCGGTGCAGGGCGTGCTCGATGCTCATGATCTCCAGTCGCGCCGCCGTGTAGGCCTGGGCATAGCGCGCCGGGGTGATCTTGCCATCCTTGAAATAACGCTGGGTGTAGCTGACGCAGCCCATCTGCAGGCTTTCGCGCAGTAGCGGTTCAAAGCGCTGGCCAATGATGAATTCGGTACTGCCACCGCCGATGTCGGCGACCAGGCGTTTGCCGGGCGTATCGGCCAGGGTGTGGGACACGCCGAGGTAGATCAGGCGCGCTTCTTCACGGCCAGAGATGACTTCAACGGGATGCCCAAGGATCTCCTCGGCGCGGCGGATGAATTCGCCACGGTTGCGGGCTTCGCGCAGGGCGTTGGTGCCGACGATTCGCACGGCACCCAGGGGCATGCCGTTGATCAATTGTGCAAACCGCTTGAGGCAATCGAGCCCGCGCTGCATGGATTCTTCGTTGAGTTGGCGCTCATCGTCGATTCCGGCAGCCAGTTGCACTTTTTCGCCGAGCCGCTCAAGGATGCGGATTTCGCCGTTCTGGGCCTTGGCCACGACCATGTGAAAGCTGTTGGAGCCCAGGTCGATGGCGGCGATCAGGGACAGATTCTTGGCTTGGGATTGCGGCATGGTTAGGGGGTCTCGGTCGATAACCCAGCCATCGTGCCACGATCGACCTTTGGTGCCAACGCGTACGGCTTCGGTAATTTTCCTTTGACTGTCTGTAAGGAATTCTTGTGGGGAATGTAGGGCGGTTTTCTAGGCCCGCAGCGAATGATGTTTCATTTTTGTAGGCGTAATTAAGCGTTTGTTGTTTTCAGGCTGTTTATGATTTTGCCTACACTGAGTTGGATATTCACTAGTTGGTTTTGTACTTAAGCTTACTCGACGATGAATTCTGGCCCACTTTCTCTATCTACGCCTCCCACGAAGAGTGGCGTGTTCTCTCATTCTTTATTCGGGGGGTAAAGCGACAGACTGTCACTCGGCAATTTCGCCGTGGTGTTATTTATGTGTGGTCATATGTTAAAGGATGAAGAGAGGGGTAAAGGATACCCGCCCATCGTAAACGCACCTGCCCACTATAGATGACAGGATAAACATGAAAAAAATGCTTGGTTTGACAGTCAGTACTCTGTGTCTGGTCGCGAGTATCGGCGCTCATGCAACAACGGCTGCTGAACTGATTGTACGAGGGACGATCAAGCCGTTGGCTTGCAACCTCAGCCTCGCCGGTGGCGGCATCGTGGATTACGGAATAATTCCCTCCGGAAGTCTGTCCGCCACTAACTTCAATCCTCTAACAGAGAAACCTGTCGCCTTGTCCGTCAGTTGCGGCAAGACGCCAGCCCAGTTCGGCCTGGCGCTGACTGACCTGCAATCGGGCAGCAAGGTGACCGGGATTCTCGGTTCCGGGTTCACCGAGGCGCAGAACTTCGGGCTTGGCCTTGCCAACGGCAAGCGTACGGGTGGCTACTCCGTGACTCTGACGAATCTACGCTCGTCCACCGGGGCCCTGAGCCCTCTCGTGCGTGTTGGTACCACAGGTTCCTGGCAGCGCAGTGACGGCAAAGTCGCGCAAAAGCCGAGTCAATATTCGTGGGGCAACGGCTCCAGCCTGCAACCCGCATCCATCACCCAACTTACGGGCACTCTGGCTGTGAAAGCCGTTATCAACCGCACGCAAGATCTGGATCTGACCCGCGATACGACACTGGACGGCCGCGCCACTCTGGAATTGAGTTACATCTAAATACGTTATTAACGGCCGACCTTAATGCACAGGCAGTGACGCGTCTCTGTTAAGTGTCGGCTGTTTTTGCGTGGGTGTTCGTTAATTGTTGGCTTTATGGCTGTGAGGAAACTCAGTGAAGGCTCTTTCAATAATAGTGATGGCGTTGCTACGGTATATAAGCGTGTGCCTTTGCTTGTGTGGTATGGCAGTAGCTGACGGGATGCAACCCGAGACAACAGTTGTGATTTTGAATGAAGAGGACGGTGAAGCGACACTTAATATAAAAAACACTGATCCTGGCGCGGCGTTATTGCATTCGGTCATACAAAACATACCAGAAGATTTGGAATCCTTATTGATCGTTACGCCGCCCATTACTCGGGTCGAGTCGGGCGACACTCAACTTGTACGCTTCATCATGACCGCGAAGGCACCGCTCAAGACCCAGCGCCTGAAGCGAGTCTCCTTTGAAGGTATCCCCCAGGCTCGCACGCCCGGCGGTGCGACCATTGGTATCACCCTGCGCCAGAACCTGCCGTTGATCCTGCATCCCAAAGGCCTGCCCAAGCACGATGCGCCGTGGCAGTTGCTCACCTGGAAGCGCGAAGGTGACCAGATAAAGGCTTATAACAACAGCGCTTACGTTGTGCGGATGGCACTCGAAGTCCAACTGCATCCGCTGGCGCGTCTGGGAAAGTTACCGCGTACCTACATTCTGCCGGGTGAAGTGCTCACAGTCGTGACGGACGACTCAGTGGCGGGAGTGGTCGCGGTGGAGATTCAACCGGCCACGGTCTACGGGTTTACGGTGGACAGCTACCGCGCACCCGTTACGGCAGATGCGGACTGACGAGCCTATGAAAAAGATCAGGCACTCAGGTCGCTCTGCCAAAAGCGCGCCTGGCAAGGTATTACAGGCGCGTTCCAGGGTCTTGCTGGGGCTCGCGACGCTGTGGGGGTTGCCAGGCTCCAGCGCGGCCTTGGAGCTCGGAGAAGGTTTTGACCTGGCCGCGTTGACAACCCTTGGGATCGACCCGCAGGTGTCCGAATACTTTCGCAGCGCGGCGCGCTTTCGCGAAGGTGTGCATGTGGTCGGGCTGCGGGTCAATGGCACCCCGCTGGGGTTGGTGGACGCGCGGTTCGATTACCAGGGCCAGTTGTGCTTCACCGAGGCGTTACTGGCGAAGGCGGGTCTGGTCACACCCTCCCGTGTGCTACGCGAAGGCATCAGTCCTGACCAGGCCTGCCATGATTTCGTTGGGGAATACCCGGCGACCATGGTACGGCTGCGCCCGAGCAGCGATGAGGTCACCCTGGTAGTGCCGACCCAGTCCCTGCGCGCGCCAGAGTGGGAGGCCGGGAATTTTTCTCAGGGCGGCGCGGCATCCATCTTCAACTATGACGTGTTGGGTTTCGATACCCGCTCGCGAAGTGGGCCAAGTCGCTTTGTATCGGCCTATACCGAGGCAGGGTTCAATCTGGGTAACTGGATTGTTCGTAGCCGCCAGTTTTTTATCTCTGACAATGGCCAGACTCGAACCGAGCAGGTGGACGCCTACGCCCAGCGTGATATCGCGGCGTTGCAGTCGACTTTCCAGGTCGGGCAGATTTCCAGCAACAACCCTATATTTGGCGGGGTACAACTGGCTGGCTTGCAGTTTTTTCCGGATGGTCAACAACGCGCGGGCGGGGGCAGCAGCGAGGTAGTGGTTGAAGGGCTGGCCCAAAGCCAGTCACGGGTCGAGGTGCGTCAGTCGGGTGCATTGATCCATACCACGCTGGTACCGGAGGGGCCGTTCAGGCTCACCGGATTACCGTTGCTCAACAGCACCAGCGACCTCGATGTGAGCGTGATTGACGTGCGGGGCGCAAAGCGCAGTTTTGTCGTACCCGCTGCGTCCTTTCGAGGTGGGGCTCCTGTTACGCCGGGGTATTACTTTTCCGTCGGCAAGGTGCGTGACACGTCCTTCGACAGCCGGGAAGCGCCCGTTGTTGCCATGGGCAGCGGCACCTGGGGGCTGGGCCAGAACGCGTCACTGGGTTTCGGTTTGCTGAGTACCGACGAGTATCAGTCGGCAGGTGGCTCACTGAGCAGTGTGTTTTTCCATCAAATGACGGTGGGCATGCGCCACAACCTGTCCCGTGATGGCCAAGATGGCGTAGGGGGCGCACGCAGCACACTCTCTGTGGGCAGCCCGTTGTTCGCCAACCTCGACATGAACCTGAGCGCCTCTACGCAAAGCCGAGGCTATCGGGAGGTGCTGGACGCAGGCCAGGCGTCGCGTGGGTACGACTTCGATGCGCGTTTCAAGCGCCAGTACACGGCAGGTTTAAGCTGGGCGGATCCGTTTGTGGGTGGTTTTTCCATCAGTTTCACGCGTAGCTCGCAGTTTGACGGGCAGTCCGCCGATCACCTCTTTGCCTCGTGGAACAATACGTTTAACGGTGTGGGGGTGGCGCTGATCGCCGACGCCCAGGTCGGTGGGGCCAGGCCTCGACGCCGTGACGCGGTTGCGGGTGGCCGACGCGACGACCGGCTGGACGAAGACACCTCCCTCAGGCTGCAGGTCACGGTGCCCCTGGGCGGTGATCGCCGAGTCAGTTCTTACGTCAGTCGTCGAGGCGACCGACTGGATGCGGGTACCGCTCTAAGCGAGCGGGTCAACGACTATGTGAACTACGAGGTCGGTGTTGATCGAGACGTGAACGAGCGGGAGCAGAGCGTGCGCGGCCGGGTGGACGTATTGCCGCTTTATACCCGCGTGAGCCTCGGTGCCAGCCGTGATCCGTCAAGCACCAGCTATTCCGGGCAACTGCAAGGCGGCATCGTCGCTCATGAACACGGCGTGACGTTCTCGCCGTATGCAGTGCAGGACACGTTTGGCATCGTCTCGGTGGGCGATATTGCTAAGGCCAAGGTCTCCACGGCCCAAGGGCCGGTATGGACGGATTTCAGCGGCCAGGCGGTGATCCCCGGGCTGCAGGCCTACAGCAACAACCATCTGCAGGTACAGACCCAGTCGCTGCCCAAGCGCGTCGACTTGAAGAACGGGACCAAGGTGCTCGCCGCTGGTCGTGGCTCAGTCAACATCCTCAACTTTGATGTGGTGAAAGTCCGTCGCCTGTTGCTTGAAGCTCAGGATGAACAAGGTCGGCCCTTGCCTCAAGGGGCTGCTGTGTTTGGCCAGGACAACAACTTTGTAACCAGCGTGGTGGGTGAGGGCATGATTTTCCTCAGCAACATTGATGGGCCGCAAACCCTGAAGGTTTCATTGCCGGATTCGCAATCCTGCCTGCTGCAAGTCAACCCGGAGCAAGAGCCTGACGATGACCAACTCTACGACACCGCACCCGTGGTATGCCATGTTCGCTGAACGGATGTACGGCCCGCGTGCCGCTGGCGTGTGTCTGGTGGTAGTCGCCCTGCTGGTGAACCAGGCGCGGGCTGAAGACTGCCGGATGACCTTGAGCGAGCCCCGGGTCGATTACGGGGTAATTCGTCCCTCGCAAACGTCGTCCGGTCGCTCGACGCTGAGGCTGGATACGCAGCGTACGCTGCACCTAAGCGTGCTCTGCGCCAACCCGGCGGCAATGGCATTGCGCTTCAGTGGTGCGCCTGCCGATGCCCAGGGTTTTCAGTTTGGCCGACAAGGACGCTTCATGTTGAGCCTGAGGCGGGCTCAGGTCGACGGCAGGCCGGTGGCGTGGCAAACCGATGAAACGGCTGACGGGCGGCTGTTACCTGGCCGCACATTGGTTGCGAGCGCAGCCGGTGTGCCAATGATGGGCCGCCGGTTGACGGCCCAGGTAGAGGTTGAGGTTCACTTGCCCGCCGATGCCCTCTCGGTGCGCCGGGAGGTGCTGCTGGAGGGGCATGGCCAATTCGTACTGGTCAGTCCTACTGTTCCGTAGAGCCGATGAAGTTGGCCAGTTCGGCAGTTTGCGGGTTGGCGAACAGCTGCTTTGGGTCACCCACTTCATGCACCTTGCCCTGGTGCATGAACACCAGCTTGTCGCCGACTTCCCGCGCAAAGCGCATCTCGTGGGTCACCATGATCAGGGTCATGCCGTCCTTGGCCAGTTGGCGCACCACACTGAGCACCTCATTGACCAGTTCTGGGTCGAGGGCCGAGGTGATTTCATCGCACAGCAGCACCTTGGGCGACATCGCCAGTGCGCGGGCAATCGCCACACGTTGCTGCTGTCCGCCGGACAGGCGATCGGGGAAGGCGTCGAATTTCTCCCCCAGCCCGACGCGCTCCAGCATTTGCTTGGCCAGCAGCGCAGCCTTGGCCTTGGGCACTTTTTGGACGACTTGCGGCGCGAGCATCACGTTTTCGCCGACGGTCAGGTGCGGGAACAGGTTGAACTGCTGGAACACCATGCCGACTTTCTGCCGCAGGCTGCGCAGGTCAGCGCGGGCGGCGTCGAGGTATTCGCCGTCGACTTCAATCACGCCGTCGTTGATCGATTCCAGGCCGTTGAGGGTGCGCAGTAGTGTGGATTTACCCGAGCCGCTGCGACCGATGATCGCCACCACCTGGCCTTCTTCAACGGTCAGGTCGATGCCCTTGAGTACGTGGTGATCGCCGTAATACTTATGCAGGGCGGAAATTCTAAGCAGAGGCATGCAGTCTCCTTTCCAGGTAGCGCGCACTGAGGGATAGGGGGTAGCAGAGCAAAAAGTAACCAAGCGCTACCAGGCCGTAGACCATGAAGGGCTCGAAGGTGGCATTGGCGAGCATGCCGCCGGTCTTGGTCAGTTCGGTAAAGCCGATGATCGAGGTCACGGCGGTGCCTTTGACCACCTGCACCGAGAAGCCCACGGTGGGCGCCACGGCGATGCGCAGGGCTTGGGGCAGGATCACGTAGCGCAGTTGTTCAAGCGGGTTGAGCGCCAGGCTGGCCGACGCTTCCCATTGCCCGTGGGCGATGGAGTCGACGCAGCCGCGCCAGATTTCAGCCAGGTAGGCGCTGGTAAACAAGGTCAGGGCGATTGCCGCCGCGAGCCAGGGCGAGATATCCACACCCAGCAGAGCAACGCCGAAAAACACCAGGAACAACTGCATCAGCAGCGGCGTGCCCTGGAACAGTTCGATATAGGTGCGCGCAACGTTGCGCGGGAACGCCTTGCGGCTGATGCGCATGGTCATCACCAGCAAGCCGATCACGCCGCCACCCACAAACGCCACCAGCGACAGCAACAGCGTCCATTGCAGGCCCGTGAGCAGGTTGCGCACGATGTCCCAGAAAGAGAAATCACTCATCGGCTGTTCCTCATCACAAACCGGCGGCCGATCCAGTTGAGCAACTGGCGAATCATCAGCGCCATGCACAGGTACACCAAGGTGGTCAGGGCATAGGTTTCAAAAGCGCGGAAATTGCGCGACTGGATAAAGTTGGCGGCGAAGCTCAGCTCTTCAGTGGCGATCTGTGAACACACTGCCGAACCGAGCATCACAATGATGATCTGGCTGCTCAGGGCCGGCCACACCTTGCCCAGCGCCGGCAGCAGCACCACGTGGCGGAACGCTTCGAAGCGTGTCATCGCCAGCGCTGCGGCAGCTTCCAACTGCCCGCGTGGAATCGCCTGGATGCCGGCGCGGATGATCTCGGTGGAATAGGCCCCCAGGTTGATCACCATCGCCAGTACGGCGGCTTGCCATTCGGTGATCTTCAGTCCCAGGGACGGCAGGCCGAAGAAGATGAAGAACAACTGCACCAGGAACGGCGTGTTGCGGATCAACTCGACGTACACACCGAAGAACCACGCAAACGGCTGGATCTTCCAGGCCCGCACCACCGCGCCTACGGTGCCCAACGCTACGCCGAGAATCGCGCCAATGGCTGTCAGTTCAAGGGTGAACAGCGCACCGCGCAACAGCAGGTCGGTATTGGCCAGCACCGGCAAAAAGTCGAATTGATACGCCATGAATCAGCTCCGCTTTTAGAGGTCGGCAGGCAATGGTTCTTTGAGCCACTGCATCGCGTTCTTTTCCAGGCTGCCATCGGCTTTAGCAGCGACCAGGATCTGGTTGACCTTCTCCAGCAGCGCCGGCTCGTTCTTGTTCACGCCCACGTACACCGGCGAGTCCTTGAGCTTCACTTTCAGTGCAGGCACGCGTTTCGGGTTGCGTTCGCTGATCGCCACCATCACCACGTTGCCGCTGGCGATCAGGTCGACCTGGCCGGCCAGGTAGGCGGCGATGGTCGAGTTGTTGTCTTCGAAGCGCTTGATGGTCGCCTCTTTGGGCGCGACGGCAGTCAGCTCGATGTCTTCGATAGCGCCACGGGTCACGCTGATGGTCTTGCCCTTGAGATCGTCCAGGGTACTGACGGCGGCATCAGGCGGACCGAACACAGCCAGGTAGAACGGTGCGTAGGCCTTGGAGAAGTCGATGACCTTTTCGCGCTCGGCGTTTTTACCCAGGCTGGAAATCACCAGGTCGACCTTACCGGTGGTGAGGAACGGGATACGGTTGGTGCTGTTGACCGGGGTCAGTTCCAGCTTGACCTTGAGTTGGTCGGCCAGCAGCTTGGCGGTGTCGATGTCCAGGCCACGCGGCTTCATGTCGGGGCCGACCGAGCCGAACGGCGGGAAGTCCTGGGGCACGGCGACCTTGAGGGTGCCACGGGCAACGATGTCGTCCAGACCATTGGCCTGGGCGGGTGCCTGGCTCAGCATCAGGCTGGCAAACAGGGCAGTAAGCAGGGCGCTGTAGCGCTTGGTCATGGCAACTCTCCGAGAAGGGCGAAGGAATTTTCTGGATTTGCTCAGTGCACAGCCCATGCCATTACCTCTGGAATCGTCTGCGAGGCCGGGATTTGTTGAGCTTCCGTGGTCTTACTGGTCTGAACAGTGACTCGGCGTTTCGCACCCTTTTCGAGCGCCGGTAAAACCTGGCGAGCCCCTTTGGGGCGTGGCTTGCCGCCCGCCCCGAATAGCTTTACAACTAGCCGCTCAGTTGACTGGAACATTGAGTTTTCTATGAATTCCATCGCCCAAGCCGTACCGGAAGCGGCCCTGCAGGCCATCCGCAAACTGATCAAGGAGCAAGGCTTCGGGCCGGGCGATGCCTTGCCGTCCCAGCGCGATCTTGCGCTGCAGTTGGGCGTGAGCCGGGCGTCGTTGCGCGAGGCGTTGTCGTCCCTGAGCGCCTTGGGCGTGGTCAATGTGCAGCCGGGCAAGGGCGTGTTTGTACAGGCTGCTGACGAGTCGCCGGGGTTTGCCTGGCCGTTCGCGGCACAGGCCACGCCGCTGGATATCTTCCAGTTGCGCTACGCCCTTGAAGGCTTTGCAGCGGGGTTGGCGGCGGTGACCTTGACCCTCGATGAGCTGGACAGCCTGGAGGACAACGTCGAGGCCATGCGCAAGGTGCTCAAGGCCGGCGACTTCGAGGCGGCTGCCAGGCTGGACTTCGAATTTCACCAACGCATCCTGCTGGCCAGTGGTAATCAGGCGATGGTGAGTATTTTGAGTGCGAGTGCCGAAGTGTTCCTGGAGAGCCAGAAACTACCGTTCATCCGGCCGGAGCGGGCCATGGAAACCTGGCAGGAGCACCGCAGGATAGTGCGTGCCCTGGCCCGGCGCGCCAGTGCGGCGGCGCAGAAAACCATGCAGGAACACGTGCGCAATGCGGCGTTGCGCACGGGTATCGCTTTCGTGACTCCCGTAACCCCCTGAGTGGGGCGATACCCAAACTCATGCGGCACCATAGCAAGACTCAATCAGAGGCGGCTTCCTGAACGGGGGAAGGGCGGCTATGATGGGCCACGTTTTTTTTGCTTACAATCCGGAGACATCCATGAGCAACGATCTTATCAAGCACGTCACCGACGCGACCTTTGAGGCCGAAGTACTCAAGGCTCAAGGCCCGGTGCTGGTTGACTACTGGGCTGAGTGGTGCGGCCCTTGCAAAATGATCGCTCCAGTCCTGGACGACATTGCAACCACTTACGAAGGCAAGCTGACCATTGCCAAGCTGAACATCGACGACAACCAGGAAACCCCGGCCAAGCACGGCGTGCGTGGTATTCCGACCCTGATGCTGTTCAAGAACGGCAACGTCGAAGCCACTAAAGTAGGCGCGCTGTCGAAGTCTCAGCTGCAAGCTTTCCTCGACGCGAACATCTAAGCGTCGTCAAAAAAGCCCCGCAAATCGCGGGGCTTTTTCGTAAAACAGGGCTAGACGCTCCGAAATTCAGGTGGTACATTCGGCCCCGCACTGGTTTCTCCACTGCCCCCTGCAAGCCGTCGCCGACGCATTCCTTTTCGATTAGTACGCGATCCTGTCGCCTTCTCTGCGGCGCGGCCTCATTAAGCCAAAAGCTTAATTTCCCCCCTCCATAAATGATTACGTCATTCCTATATGAATCTGACTGAACTCAAGCAAAAGCCGATTACCGACCTGCTCCAACTGGCCGAAGAAATGGGCATAGAAAATATGGCCCGTTCGCGCAAGCAGGACGTGATTTTCTCCCTGCTCAAGAAGCACGCGAAAAGCGGCGAGGAAATCTCCGGTGATGGCGTGCTGGAGATTCTCCAGGACGGCTTCGGCTTCCTCCGCTCTGCAGACGCCTCCTATCTTGCCGGCCCAGACGATATCTATGTCTCGCCGAGCCAGATCCGTCGCTTCAACTTGCGCACCGGTGACACCATCGTTGGCAAGATCCGCCCTCCTAAGGAAGGCGAGCGTTATTTCGCCCTGCTCAAGGTCGACACGATCAACTTCGATCGTCCAGAGAACGCGAAAAACAAGATTCTCTTCGAGAACCTGACCCCTCTGTTCCCGACCGTGCGCATGAAGATGGAAGCCGGTAACGGTTCCACCGAAGACTTGACCGGTCGTGTGATCGACCTGTGCGCCCCGATCGGCAAAGGCCAGCGTGGCCTGATCGTCGCACCGCCGAAAGCCGGTAAGACCATCATGCTGCAGAACATTGCAGCGAACATCGCACGTAACAATCCAGAAGTTCACCTGATCGTATTGCTGATCGATGAGCGTCCGGAAGAAGTAACCGAAATGCAGCGCACCGTGCGCGGCGAAGTGGTTGCCTCTACGTTCGATGAGCCGCCAACCCGCCACGTGCAGGTTGCCGAAATGGTGATCGAGAAGGCCAAGCGCCTGGTCGAACACAAGAAAGACGTGGTGATCCTGCTCGACTCCATCACCCGTCTGGCCCGTGCCTACAACACCGTGATCCCGAGCTCCGGCAAGGTATTGACCGGTGGTGTCGATGCCCACGCCCTGGAGAAACCGAAGCGTTTCTTCGGCGCCGCGCGGAACATCGAAGAAGGCGGCTCGCTGACCATTATCGCCACCGCGCTGGTTGAAACCGGCTCGAAGATGGACGAAGTGATCTACGAAGAGTTCAAGGGTACCGGCAACATGGAACTGCCCCTGGACCGTCGCATCGCGGAAAAACGCGTGTTCCCGGCGATCAACATCAACCGTTCCGGCACCCGCCGCGAAGAGTTGCTGACCGCCGACGACGAACTGCAGCGCATGTGGATCCTGCGCAAGCTGCTGCACCCGATGGACGAAGTCGCCGCCATCGAGTTCCTGATCGACAAGCTGAAAGATACCAAGACCAACGACGAGTTCTTCTTGTCGATGAAGCGTAAGTAATACGACGTTTCAGGTCCGAAAGAATGGCGCCCTCAGGGGCGCCATTTTTTTTCGTCGGTTTTTTAAGCATTCTCTGTACCCAAATGCACCGCGATAAGCTGCCAGCCGCCGTCATAGCAGGTAGGATGTACGCCTATTTTACGGGTGGCATGGTTAATGAAATTCAAGGATCTTCGGGATTTCGTGCAGCAACTTGAGCAGCGCGGAGAGTTGAAACGTATCCAGATGCCGATTTCCCCGGTGCTGGAAATGACTGAGATTTGCGACCGTACCCTACGCAACAAGGGTCCGGCGCTGCTGTTCGAGAACCCGACCGGCTTTGATATCCCGGTGCTCGGCAACCTGTTCGGCACGCCTGAACGCGTGGCGTTTGGCATGGGTGCCGAGGCGGTCAGCGAACTGCGCGAGATCGGCAAGCTGCTGGCCTTCCTCAAGGAGCCCGAGCCGCCCAAGGGGCTGAAGGATGCCTGGTCGAAGCTGCCAATCTTCCGCAAGATCATTGCCATGGCTCCAAAGGTGGTCAAGGACGCGGTGTGCCAGGAAGTCGTCATCGAAGGCGATGACGTCGACCTCGGCATGCTGCCCGTGCAGACCTGTTGGCCAGGCGACGTTGGCCCGCTGATCACCTGGGGCCTGACCGTCACCAAAGGCCCGAACAAAGACCGCCAGAACCTCGGTATCTACCGTCAGCAAGTGATCGGCCGCAACAAGGTGATCATGCGTTGGTTGAGCCACCGTGGCGGCGCCCTGGACTTCCGCGAGTGGTGTGAAAAGCACCCCGGCAAGCCGTTCCCGGTTTCCGTGGCCCTGGGTGCCGACCCGGCCACCATCCTCGGCGCCGTGACCCCGGTGCCGGACAGCCTCTCCGAATATGCGTTCGCCGGCCTGCTGCGCGGCAACCGCACCGAACTGGTGAAGTGCCGTGGCAACGACCTGCAAGTGCCGGCCACTGCCGAAATCATCCTCGAAGGCGTGATTCATCCGGGCGAGATGGCCGATGAAGGGCCGTACGGCGACCACACTGGCTATTACAACGAAGTCGACAGCTTCCCGGTGTTCACCGTCGAGCGCATCACTCATCGGATCAAGCCGATCTACCACAGCACCTACACCGGCCGTCCGCCAGATGAGCCGGCTATTTTGGGTGTGGCGCTGAACGAAGTGTTCGTGCCGATCCTCCAAAAGCAATTCCCGGAGATCACCGACTTCTACCTGCCGCCGGAAGGCTGCTCGTACCGCATGGCCATCGTGACCATGAAGAAGTCGTACCCAGGCCATGCCAAGCGGGTAATGCTCGGTGTGTGGTCGTTTTTGCGACAGTTCATGTACACCAAGTTCGTTATTGTCACCGACGACGACATCAATGCCCGCGATTGGAACGACGTGATCTGGGCCATCACCACGCGCATGGACCCCAAGCGCGATACGGTGATGATCGACAACACGCCGATCGACTACCTCGATTTCGCCTCGCCAGTGTCGGGCCTGGGTTCGAAGATGGGCCTGGACGCCACCCACAAATGGCCGGGTGAAACCACCCGCGAATGGGGCCGGGTAATCGTCAAGGATGAAGCCGTCACCGCCCGTGTCGATGCGATCTGGAAAGAATTGGGAATAGATTGATGCGTGTAACCCTGCAACCTTCCGGCGCCGTGCTGGAGCTAGTCCCTGGTGAGCGAATCCTCGAAGGCGCTCGCCGCCTGGGCTACGACTGCCCTCAGGCCTGCCGCAACGGCGTATGCCACGTGTGTGCCGCGCTGCTGGTGGAAGGTCGGGTGCAGCAAGCCGGTGAGGTGCGCGACCACGGGGAGTTCTACACCTGCATCGCCGAGCCGTTGGAAGATTGCATTGTGCTGTGGGATGGCGTGCTGGCGCCGGGAGAGTTGCCATTGCGCAAGTTGTCGTGCCAATTGAGTGAATGCGTAGAAGTCGGTGGCGATGTATGGCGCGTGCGCCTGCGCGCGCCGGCTGGCAAGGCGGTGCGTTACCACGCCGGGCAATACTTGATGATCGAGCGCGACAATGGCGAGAAATCGGCATTCTCCCTGGCGTCGGCACCCCATGCTGGACGCGAGCTGGAGCTGCATGTGCTGGTCCGCGAGGACAGTGCGCGCACCCTGTTGGAGCAACTGCAGCGCAACCAGATGGCTCGGATCGAAATGCCCTTTGGTGACACCCACTTGGCCGAGCTGCCGGATGGGCCGCTGGTATTGATCGCCGCCGGTACCGGCATGGCGCAGATGCACAGCCTGATCGAACATTGCCGCGCCTCTGGCTTCAAGCACCCGGTGCACCTGTACTGGGGCGTACGTCGCCCGGAAGATTTCTACGACATTGAGCATTGGGACCAGTGGCTGCAACTGCCCAACCTGTTCCTGCACAAAGTCGTCAGCGACTTGTGTGGTTGGGAAGGGCGCTGTGGGTTGTTGCATGAAGCGGTGTGCGAAGACATCACCGACCTCAAGTCGGTGCATGTCTACGCCAGCGGTTCACCGGCCATGATCTACGGCACCCTGGACGCGCTGGTGGATGCCGGTATGGATGCGCACCAGATGCGTGCCGATGTGTTCGCCTACGCCCCCCGGCCCTGATCTGACCGGAATCTAATGTGGGAGCTGGCTTGCCTGCGATAGCGGTGTATCAGTTGCAAATAGGTGGCTGACACACCGCTATCGCAGGCAAGCCAGCTCCCACAGTATTTTGCGTTGCGGTCAGAATCGTAATCCAGTCGTCACCATCGCCGCATTGAACCCCAGCAACACCACCTCCGCCGCCACGGGCCCATAATGCGTACCCACTGAGGGAATGATCACCGGCGCCACGCCGTAACGATTCAATGGGATCTTGTCACGGTACTTACCGCGATAACCCTGGATCGCTCCGCCGGTCAGCTTCAAATACACCGGATAGTTCGCCATATCGTAGCGCTTGCCCGCGTACGCGTAATACGAGCGCTGCCTGAACGAATTGCGAAATGTCGCCCCGCCATACACAAAACCTGACGCTTCGTTGCGCTCCAGGCCGATCAGGTCCTGGTTGTTGTTGTGCTCCGGGTCGGGCGCGAAATGCCGGGTGTAGACGCTGGTCTGCGCGTACCAGAAGCCTTTGTCGTCCTCGCTCGCGAGTGTTTCGCCAGCCAGTGCGGTGGTGGCCTGGGCCAGGAACAAAAGGCCAGGCAGTCGGAATCTTTTCATGGGTGCGACCTCGATAGTCGATTTGGTGGGCGGCTAAGTGGGTCGTGATGTGTGCGCTATTTTGATGGGTTGGCGGGTGCCCAGGCTGAACCGGGGCTGAAAGCGACGGGATTGGCACGGGTAATGCTGACGAATGGCAGTGGCGCTTATATCCGTACTTATTCGCTTACGGTATTTAGTGTCTCAGGCAAATGTCCTTAAGCTATATCTGAGACGGGCGGCTTATTGCTGCGGGTTTTATTACGGTAGAGTTGCTTACAACTGGTAATACATAGGAGGCGTACCGCTTTTCGCCATGACCGCCATTGAAACTGATCTTTTGCAATTGGCTTACCCTCCGCGTCTCGATCTTGGGCCGCAACTCACTCACGAACAATTGATGAGCTCGATGCAGGCCACCATGGCCCGGCATAAGGGTGGGCCGGTCTGGCTATTTGCGTATGGTTCGCTGATCTGGCGCCCTGAATGCTCGTCGACCGAGCGCATGCGGGCACGGGTCCATGGTTATCACCGGGGTCTTTACTTGTGGTCCCACGAGCACCGGGGTACGCCGGAATTACCAGGTTTGGTCTTTGGTCTGGATCGCGGCGGCTCTTGCAGCGGGTTTGCCTACCGCTTGCCGGAAGATCAGCTGGAGGCCTCGCTTTACGCCTTGTGGCAGCGCGAGATGCCTTACCCTTCTTACCGGCCGCACTGGCTCAGCTGTCGCCTGGAAGATGGCAGCACGGTGCAGGCATTGGGGTTTGTGTTGGAGCGGCACTTGCCCAGCTACGCCGGCAACTTGCCAGATATCGTGCTGAACCACGTGCTGCAAAGCGCTTGCGGGCGTTACGGCACGACTCGCGATTATGTCGAGCAGACCGTCAACGCCCTGCGTAGCCACGCCATGCCAGATAAAAACCTGGAGGCGCGGCTCAAGCGTTGTGCAAAGGATTGCTCAGGCGGCGGTTAACGCGCCGAGCTGACGCTGTTGGTGTGCCACAACGTTGGGATCAGGAAGGCGATCGCCAACACGCACGCGCCGATCAGCAGCACAAAACCACCGTCCCAGCCGAAGTGGTCCACGGTGTAGCCCATGGCCGCACTCGCTGCTACCGACCCCCCCAGGTAACCGAACAAACCAGTGAAGCCCGCCGCGGTGCCGGCGGCTTTCTTCGGTGCCAACTCCAGCGCCTGCAGGCCGATCAGCATTACCGGGCCGTAGATCAGGAAGCCGATGGAGACCAGCGCGATCATGTCGACCATCGGGTTGCCCGGCGGGTTGAGCCAGTACACCAGGGTCGCCACGGTCACCAGTGCCATGAACACGATACCGGTCAGGCCACGGTTGCCACGGAAGATCTTGTCCGACATCCAGCCGCACAGCAGCGTGCCCGGGATACCTGCCCACTCATAGAAGAAGTACGCCCAGGACGATTTGTCGACTGTGAAGTGCTTGGCTTCTTTCAAGTAGGTCGGCGCCCAGTCCAGTACGCCGTAGCGCAGCAGGTAGACGAACACGTTGGCGAAGGCGATGTACCACAGCATTTTGTTGCGCAGCACGTACTTGACGAAGATTTCCTTGGCGCTGAATTCTTCTTCGTGGCTCGCGTCGTAGCCTTCCGGGTAGTCGTTCTTGTACTTCTCTATCGGCGGCAGGCCGACCGATTGCGGGGTGTCGCGCATGGTGATGAAGGCAAACGCCGCCACTGCCAATGCCACCGTCGCCGGTACATAGAACGCTGCGTGCCAGTCGTTGAACCAGGCCATGCCCAGCAGGAACAGCGGGCCGATCAGGCCGCCGCCGACGTTGTGCGCCACGTTCCATACCGACACCACGCCGCCGCGTTCTTTCTGCGACCACCAGTGCACCATGGTCCGTCCACTGGGCGGCCAGCCCATGCCTTGAGCCCAGCCGTTGATGAACAGCAAAATGAACATCATGGTCACGCTGGACGTCGCCCAAGGTGCGAAACCGAAAATGAACATGACCCCAGCTGAAACCAGCAAGCCGAAGGGCAGGAAATAGCGCGGGTTGGAACGGTCGGACACCAGGCCCATGAGGAACTTGGACAGGCCGTAGGCGATCGCGATGGCCGACATCGCCAGGCCCAGTTCACCACGGGTGTAACCCTCGTCGATCAAGTAGGGCATGGCCAGGGAGAAGTTTTTGCGCAGCAGGTAGTACCCGGCATAGCCGATGAAGATACCGGCGAAGATCTGCCAGCGCAGGCGTCGGTAGGTACTGTCTATTTTTTCTTCAGGCAGGGGCGCCTGATGTGCGGCAGGACGAAAGAAAGCAAACATTCAAGAGCTCCAGATTTCTTGTTTTGACTGCGGATGCGAATGTTACAGTTTCGTTACCGAAAATAGCATCGCCTCTTATCTGCAAACACAGGAAATCAGAGCAATTGCATGTTCTCTTATGAACATGTCGCGAATAGATAAGTGTTGGTCGGGATTGGGTCTAGAGACCACTGATTAACTAACGTGGGAGCAGGCAAGCCAGCTCCCACATTGACCGCATTCAAGTCCATTAGCGGATTTGGACGACGACCTTGCCCACCGCCTTGCGCTGCCCCAAATCATTGATCGCCTGGGCGGCCTGTTCCAGCGGGTATACCTGCGACACCAGCGGCTTCAACTTACCCTCGGCATACCACGTGAACAACTGCTGGAAATTCGCCGCATTCTCCTGCGGCTGACGCTGCGCAAATGAACCCCAGAACACCCCGACCACTGCCGCGCCCTTGAGCAGCGCCAGGTTCACCGGCAGCTCCGGAATACGCCCGCTGGCAAACCCCACCACCAGCAAACGCCCGTTCCAAGCGATGGCGCGGATGGCCTGGTCAAACAGGTCGCCACCCACCGGGTCGTAGATCACATCGGCACCGTTGCCGTCGGTGAGGCGCTTGATCTCGTCTTTCAGGCTGGCTTCGCTGTAGTTGATCAGCTCATCGGCGCCGGCGGCTTTGGCCACCGCAAGTTTATCGGCGCTGCTGGCGGCAGCGATCACCCGCGCGCCCATGGCCTTGCCGATTTCAACGGCGGCCAGGCCCACGCCACCCGAAGCGCCGAGCACCAGCAGCGTTTCGCCAGGTTGCAGGTTGGCCCGTTGTTTCAACGCGTGCATCGAGGTGCCGTAGGTCATGCTGAAAGCGGCAGCGGTGTTGAAGTCCATGCTCGGCGGGATCGGCAGCACGTTATAGGCCGGCACCGCGACCTGTTCGGCAAAGCTGCCCCAGCCGGTCAGCGCCATGACCCGGTCACCGACTTTCAGGTGACTGACCTTTTCGCCCACTTCACTGACCACGCCCGCCGCCTCGCCGCCCGGCGAAAACGGGAAGGGCGGCTTGAACTGGTACTTGCCCTCAATGATCAAGGTATCCGGGAAGTTGACCCCGGCGGCATGCACGTCCAGCAGGATTTCGTTCTTCTTGATCGCCGGGCTGGCGATTTCTTCCAGCACCAGGGTTTCGGCAGGGCCGAAGGCTTTGCACAGCACAGCTTTCATCGGACTATTCCTTTTGGCGTCGTGGCCGATAAGTGTAGGAGGGTACGCCCGTGGGTCAACGAGCATGCCCGGGCCTGATAAGTCGCCATAAGCTTGTGCTCAGCCTTGCTAGCGTTATGCTACCTGGCAACCGAATGTGAGGAATGAACTGTGAAAGCGTGGATCCTGTTGATGCTGGCCCTGACCTTGCCGATGGCAGCCCAGGCCGAAGAGGCCAAAGAAGGCGAGGCGCCGAAGGTCAGCTATATCAGCCTAAGCCCGCCGTTTGTGGGCAACTACGGCCTGGATGGCACGGCGAAGCTCAAAGTATTCAAGGCCGACATCGCGCTGCGCGTGACCGGCACTGAAGCTGCCGCTGCGGTCAAAGCTAACGACGCGTTGATTCGTAACCAACTGGTGGCGCTGTTCACCCAGCAGACCAACGAGAGCATGAGCACCGTTGAAGGCAAGGAAAAACTGCGTCAGGAAGCGCTGAAGCAGACTCAGCAGGTAATGAATGACGAGACCGGTAAACCGGTAGTGGAAGACTTGTTGTTCAATAACCTGATCATTCAGTAGCAGGCGGTGTCGCTCTCCAGATCTTGAGCAAGGTCGCTATGAAGTCGGGCTCCAGCACGCGGTTGCCGTGGCCGCTCAGGTGGTTGGAGTCGAAATACAGCGGCTTGGCGTTTTGGTCATAGGCCCAACAGGTCACGCCGGGGTACAGCAGCGGCAGCGGGTCCCACACCCTCAGCGCCGGATACTCGGCGCTCAGCTCCTGCAACAGTTGCATTTGCGGTGCGCGCAGTCGTTCAAGCTGTGCGCGTTGCATTGTCAGACCTGGCGCGCATACCGGGTTCATGCGGTTGAACCCATCGGAACAACGATTGGGCGCGGCCTTGAACAGAGGCTTGGGCGCATCGATCAGCACAGTCAGGCGTGCCGCCTGCAATCGGTTCAACAGGGTTTGGGCGTCAATGCGCGCCGCTTCCATCGTTGAAGCGGTCAGTTCGGTCAGCGCCTTATCGACCATCGCCTGCTCACCCTCTCTCCATTCGCGGCCCGCAAGCTCCGGCATGCGCAATGAGGCCAGAAACACGATGTCACCTGGCTTGGCCCGCGCTTCGATCTCCTTCAACTGGACTTCGCGGGAGGCCGCGCAGTGTTTCGGATCAGGGCCTATCAGGCTCACGACCCCGCAGCCGCCTTGTTCATAGTCATGCACCTTGATGCCCAGCTTCAGCGACACGAGGTTCAGCAGGGTGCGATAGGCCGCCGTGTGTGAGTCGCCGATGACGAACAACTGGCGACCGGCCAGGTGCGGGTCCTTGAGGACCTCGAAGTCTTCCCGGGGATAATGTTTATAGGCGTACCAAGTGTAGGTATCGCGGGTCTGGCTGATCGACAGTACGGCAGGATCCTCCGCTACCCACATCGCGCCGCGCCAGAGCAGGCCGGTCACCAGCACGGTCGTGGCCAACGTCAGCCATGCGCTGCGCTGGGTCACGGACCTGCTGCTGCGGATCGGCGTCTCGATCCAGTGGTAGGACGCTGCGGCAAGCGCCAGCACCAGGCAAGGATAGAGCAGCTGTACCGCCAGCAATTCCAGCCCGGTGGTCCAGCGTAGGAACACCAGTACCGGCCAGTGCCACAGGTACAGCGAATAAGACAGCCGCCCGATGTAGGTGAACAACGACGTTTGCAGCAGACGCTGCAAGGGGCCCGGCGATGCGTCACCTTGCTGCACAATCCCTGCGATCATTAGCAGCGTGCCCGCAACCGTCACCAGCGCCCAGGGAAACGGAAATTGGCGCGGATCGGCAAAGATAAAGCCCATTACGACCAGCACAAGTCCACCGCCCAGTAACCAGGGCGCGATACGCGCCGCCGGAGCCCGCGTGCACATCAGCTGAAACAACATTGCCCCGGCAGCCAGTTCCCAGAATCGCCCTGGCAGCAGGTAAAACGCTGCCAGCGGTTGGTCATTCACCTGGTAGGCAGCGACCAGCAGCGACACAAGAGCCGCCAACGGCAGCAACGCGCGCGGTCTGGCGCGCAGCCAGATGAAAAACAGTGCCGGGAAGATCACGTAGAACTGTTCTTCAACGCCCAGCGACCAGGTATGCAGGTAGGGATTGAGTTCGGCGCTCGGCGAAAAGTAGGTATCGGTGTTCCAGGCCAGCACAAAATTGCTCAGGCCGAAAAACGCCGCCAGGCCGGTGCGGTTAAACAGGTCGCTGAGCCAGAAGGGCGGCATCAGCATCGCTGAGAGCACGCTGCTGACGCACAGCATCACAAGCAGAGCTGGCATGATGCGCAGCATACGACGCCGGTAGAAATCTGCCAGGTAGCGGCCCAAGGTCAGCTCCCGCCGCTCCCATAGCGACTGGCTGATCACATACCCGGAAATCACGAAGAACATGTCCACGCCGGTAAAACCGCCCGGCAGCCATTGGAAATAATCCAGATGGAAGACGATCACACTCAGCACGGCGATCGCCCGCAAGCCGTCGATGGCTGGCCTGTAGGTGGAGGTGGGGCAGGACACGTGGGCTTCCTTTGCTCAGTGGGTGGGGCACTGATTCTGCCCCAACCTGGCGAGCGCGACGACTGGCCGTTCGGACAGGTGTAAGTCTGCTTATTTCGCGAGCAAGCTCGTTCCTGCTGATGCGGGGGTTAACGCAGCGCCAGCACTGCCGTCCACTGTTCAGGGGTCACCGGCATTACCGAAAGCCGGCTGCCTTTTTGCACAAGGGGCAGTTCGGCGAGGGCGGCTTGCTGTTTCAGGTAGCCCAGGCCCAGTACCTTGGGAAAGGTTTGCAGGTGCGCGACGTTGATCGCACTCCACGGGTTTTTTTCCGAGGTGGCCTTGGCGTCGAAATAGTGGCTTTCTGGTTCCAGCGCGGTGGGGTCCGGATAGGCCGCCTCGACGATTTTGCCGATGCCGGCAATGCCAGGCTCGGGGCAGCTGGAGTGGTAAAAGAAAAACTCGTCACCCACCGCCATCGCGCGCAAAAAGTTGCGTGCCTGGTAGTTACGCACCCCGTCCCAGCGCGCTTCACCGAGCTTTTCCAGGCCGTTGATCGAGAGTTCGTCGGGCTCGGATTTCATCAGCCAATAGGCCATTTTTGGGCTCCTGAAACAGGGAGTGGGTAAGTTGTCAGGCAATTTGATGACAAACCGACAGTCGGTTGGCGCCAAGGTTTGCGTGTTGGTTCACGTTACCGCAGAATGCCGGCTTTTAAAGCTTGGCGCAGCTGCAACGGACTTCTTTGGAACGTTGTTGTCATCGTGTACGAGGTGCCTGCAGGGGGGCAATCGATGCAACGTAAACCGGATTTACTATGGATTTTGGTGATTTTGTTTGGTCTGGGCGTCGTGACCACCGGGTATGCCCAAAGCTTGTGGTCGAACAAGACCGATGCTCCCGTTGAACTGGCTCAGCAGCAGCCGCAACCGTTCAAGCGTTAACTCTTCCTCAAGGCGCCGCTGATTCCAGTGGCGTCTGTGCGATATACCAAGTCTTATCTGTTACGGTGCCAGCCAACGGCACGTCCCAGCTCGCTTGCGCCAAACGATCGACTTTCTGGCATTCATGGGCCAGGCCCAGCAGCGTCGGCTTGCGCCAGCTCTGGCGGCGCGCCAGGTAGGCCAGGCTACGGTCGTAAAACCCGCCGCCCATGCCCAGTCGCCCACCGGCATCATCGAACCCCACCAATGGCAGCAGCACCAGGTCCAATGCCCAGACCTTGCGTTGGCGGCTGATATTCACCCGTGGCTCCAGAATGCGAAAACGGTTCGGCAGCAGTTTTTCCCCAGGCCTTACGCGCTGGAACACCATCTTGGTCCGCGGCCAGGCGCTGAGTACCGGCAGGTACGTGGCCTTGCCCCGGCGCTGGGCTGCGCGCAGCAGCAAGCGCGGATCGATTTCACCGTCCGTCGGTAGATACAAAGAGATATGTTTGGCCCGGCGAAACAGCGGGTGCTGTGCCAGTTGCCGATACAGGCCGTGGGCGGCCTTGCGCTGCTCGCTCGGCGTGAGGGCGCGGCGGGCCTGGCGCAACATGCGTCGAAGTTGCGGACGGGAAAGCGGCGCAGGTTCGGTCATGGTTTCCGGCTCATAAAACAATGCCAGTCCGAGGACTGGCATTGAGTTTGGGAATTCAGGCTCCCCGACAGAGCCGCTGTCGACTTAGCCCTTGAACCCGAAAGTTCAAGGTGGAAGATGCAGTAGGCTTTAAGGCTTTCCGTCTAGCGGACATGCACACCAGCCCAACGTGCAACTTCCAGGGTAGTGCGAATCGGCTCAGGGACATCGCCGACTGGCAAACACGCCAGGGAGTGGGGCGAGTATACCTTAAACAGTCGCGGCAATCAGCCCTTGGGTGCGTCTGTGTCGCTGGAAAGCGCCAGATCAACACGCTCCAGCAGGTCACGCACCTGCTCACGGGTGGAGCCGCTGGCCTGCACGTCAGGGCGTTCCTGCTTATGCAGTAAATCGTGAGTAATATTCAGCGCGGCCATCACGGCGATGCGGTCGGCGCCGATCACTTTGCCGCTGCTGCGGATTTCACGCATCTTGCCATCCAGGTAGCGGGCGGCGCTCACCAGGTTGCTGCGCTCTTCCTGGGGACAGATGATCGAATATTCTTTGTCGAGGATCTGCACGGTGACGCTATTGCTTGAACTCATGAGTCTTGCTCCAGGGCCTTCAGGCGCGAAATCATCGATTCGACCTTACGCCGGGCGATTTCGTTTTTTTCAATGAGGTGAGCGCGTTCCTCGCGCCAGGTCTTTTCCTGAGCTAATAGGAGTCCGTTTTGACTCTTTAGTTGCTCGACCCGGGTAATTAGCAATTCGAGTCTGGCCATCAGCGCTTGCAGGTCGGTGTCTTCCATTGGGTTCCACTGGATTTGTCTGATGAATGGCAACTGCAGGATAAACGATCTGACGCCCTTGATAGTCTTGGTACGTCTGCCGGTGCTAGGATACAACGCTCCATTCTAGACATTGCGCCGTCTGGCGCCTAGCTCACCATGCCTATTCAGAACTCCCCGTACGATGCTTTTTCCAAACTGCTGAGCACCAGCGGCCACCCCTGCTCGCCTGCCGAACTGCACGGCGTGCTGCTGGGCCGTAGTTGCACCGGCGTTGGCTTTGACGCTGATAACTGGCTGGCCGATGTGGCCGAGCTGCTCGAAACCGAGCCGACCGACAACGTGCGTAACGCGCTGATCGGCTTGCAAGAGATGGTCAAGGGCGAGCTGACCGGTGATGACGTCACTGTGGTCCTGCTGCTGCCGACCGACGACGCGCCGCTCACCGAACGCGCTGCTGCCTTGGGCCAATGGTGCCAAGGTTTCCTCCACGGCTTTGGCGTAAACGCCGGCGGCCTGGAACTGAGCACCGACGCCAAGGAAGTGTTGCAGGACCTGGCAGCCATCTCCCAGGTGCAAGACGCTCTGGAAGAATCCGAGGACGGTGAAGGCGACTACATGGAGGTGATGGAATACCTGCGCGTCGCGCCGCTGCTGCTGTTCACAGAGACCAAGAAGTCTGCTGAACCCGCTGCACCCAAGCCGTCGCTGCATTAAGAAAGGAAGCCCATCTGTCCATGATTCATATCCCCCGAGCGGAATACACGCGGCGCCGCAAGGCGCTCATGGCGCAGATGGAACCCAACAGCATCGCGATCCTGCCGGCCGCCGCCGTGGCGATCCGCAACCGTGATGTCGAACACGTGTACCGCCAGGACAGCGATTTCCAGTACCTGAGCGGTTTCCCCGAGCCGCAAGCGGTGATCGTGCTGATGCCCGGCCGCCAGCACGGCGAGTACGTGCTGTTCTGCCGCGAACGCAATGCCGAACGCGAACTGTGGGACGGCCTGCGTGCCGGCACCGAAGGCGCAATCCGCGACTTTGGCGCCGACGATGCCTTCCCGATCACCGATATCGACGACATCCTGCCCGGCCTGATCGAAGGCCGCGACCGGGTGTATTCGGCCATGGGCAGCAACGCCGAATTCGACCGGCACCTGATGGAGTGGATCAACGTGATCCGCTCTAAAGCGCACCTCGGCGCCCAGCCACCGAACGAATTCGTTGCTCTGGATCATCTGCTCCACGACATGCGTCTGTATAAATCGGCGGCAGAAGTGAAGGTGATGCGCGAGGCCGCACGAATCTCCTGCGCCGCCCATGTGCGGGCGATGCAGGCCAGCCGGGCCGGTTTGCACGAGTTCAGCCTGGAAGCCGAGCTGGACTACGAATTTCGCAAGGGCGGCGCGAAAATGCCGGCTTATGGCTCCATCGTCGCCGCCGGGCGCAACAGCTGCATCCTGCATTACCAGCAGAATGATGCGTTGCTCAAGGACGGTGATCTGGTGCTGATCGACGCCGGTTGCGAGATCGACTGCTACGCCAGTGACATCACCCGTACCTGGCCGATCAACGGCAAGTTTTCGCCCGAGCAGAAGGCAATCTACGAGATTGTGCTGGCCTCCCAGGAAGCCGCCTTTGCCCAGATCGCCCCCAACAAGCATTGGAACCAGGCCCACGAGGCCACAGTGCACGTCATTACCGCCGGGCTGGTGAAGCTGGGGTTGTTGCAGGGCGACGTCGACGAACTTATCGCCAGTGAAGCCTACAAACCCTTCTATATGCACCGCGCCGGCCACTGGCTGGGCATGGATGTGCATGATGTGGGCGAGTACAAAGTGGGCGGAGAATGGCGTGTGCTGGAAGTTGGCATGGCGTTGACCGTTGAGCCGGGGATCTACATCTCGCCGGACAATCAGAACGTGGCAAAGAAATGGCGTGGCATTGGCGTACGCATCGAGGACGACGTGGTGGTAACCAAGCAAGGCTGTGAAATCCTGACCGGCGGCGTGCCCAAGACCGTCGCCGATATTGAAGCGCTGATGGCGGCTGCGCGATGAGCCGGGTCAACCTGGCGATCATCGGCGGCGGCCTGGTCGGTGCCAGCCTGGCGTTGGCGTTGCAGGCGGGGGCCAAGGCGCGCGGTTGGAAGATCGTGCTGATCGAACCGTTCGCGCCGGGCGACAGCTACCAGCCGAGCTACGACGCGCGCTCTTCGGCGCTGTCCTTCGGCGCCCGGCAGATCTATCAGCGTTTGGGCCTGTGGCAGGACATTTCCCGCCGCGCCGAACCGATCAAGCAGATCCATGTGTCCGACCGTGGGCGCTTCTCCACGGCGCGTTTGTCGGCCATGGAAGAGGGCGTGCCCGCCCTTGGTTACGTGGTGGAAAACGCCTGGCTGGGCCAGTGCCTGTGGCAAGGCCTGGATAAAGACGTGGTCAGTTGGCGCTGCCCGGCGGAAGTCACGCGCATGGAGCCGCTGTCCGATGGCTACCGTCTTACCCTCAACGATGAAACCGTGCTGGAATGCGACCTCGCGGTGCTGGCCGATGGCGGCCGTTCCGGCTTGCGCGAGCAACTGGGCATCGGCGTTAAAACCCGCCCGTATAACCAGAGCGCGCTGATCGCCAACATAACCCCAAGCGAAGCCCATAACGGCGAAGCATTCGAGCGTTTCACCGATGAAGGCCCAATGGCCTTGCTGCCGCTGCCGGACAACCGTTGCGCGCTGGTGTGGACGCGCATCGGTATGGATGCCCAGCGCCTGGCCAACCTCGATGAACGCAGCTTCTTGAGTGAATTGCAGGGCGTGTTCGGTTACCGCCTGGGCACCCTGAAGCAAGTCGGCGCACGTCATCTGTATCCGCTGACGTTGGTTGAGGCCGAGGAACAAGTGCGTTCGCACCTGGCAATCCTTGGCAACGCCGCCCACAGCCTGCACCCGATTGCCGGGCAGGGCTTCAACTTGTCCCTGCGCGATGCGAACGCCTTGGCCGAGGCCTTGCTGGCCGGGCCGCAAGTACCGGGCGACCTGGCAACCTTGCAGGGCTATCGCGAGCGTCAGCGCCTCGACCAGAAACTCACCGTGGGCTTCTCCGACCAGGTCACGCGCCTGTTTGGCAGCGCCCAACCGCTGGTAGCGCTGGGCCGCAACATAGGCCTGCTGGGCCTGGACCTGTTACCGCCGGCCAAGCGCTGGTTCGCCCGTCAGGCCATGGGCCTGGGCACGCGTCCCGATGCGTAAGGGGTTGATCGAGCGCCTGGGCAAGGCGCGGTTGTTGCGTTGGATCATGACCCTGTATCCGCCATATTTGGGCGCCGGGATCAGCGTGCAGCAGATGAGCGCCGATTTTCGCCACGTCAAAGTGCGCATGGGCCTGGGCTGGTACAACCGCAATTACGTCGGCACACAGTTCGGCGGCAGCCTGTATTCGATGGTCGACCCGTTCTACATGCTGATGCTGATGGAGAACCTGGGCCGCGACTACATTGTGTGGGACAAGGCCGCGAGCATCGATTTCATCTCGCCGGGCAAAGGCCCGGTGTACGCCGAGTTTTCCATCGACGACGCCTTGCTCGATGAGGTGCGTCGACACACCGAAGGTGGCGAGAAGTACTTGCCCCACCTCAAGGTCGAGATACATGACGGCTCCGGCACCCTGGTGGCGCGGGTCGACAAAACCCTTTACGTGCGGCGCAAGCCGCCAGCGAGACAGGCTTAAAGCATGGACATGCGCGCAGATGTGCTGGTTGTCGGGGCAGGAATGGTCGGAAGCGCCCTGGCGCTGGCGTTGCAGGGCAGTGGCCTGCAGGTGCTGCTGCTCGATGGCAGCCCGCTGAGTGTCAAACCGTTCGACCCTGACGCGACTTTCGAGCCGCGGGTGAGCGCCTTGTCGGCCGCCAGCCAGCGCATCCTCGAGCGCCTGGGTGTGTGGGACGGCATCGTGTCGCGCCGTGCCAGCCCTTACGGCGAGATGCAGGTATGGGACGGCAGTGGCACCGGGCAGATCCACTTTTCGGCGGCCAGCGTGCACGCTGAGGTGCTCGGGCATATCGTCGAGAACCGCGTGGTTCAGGATGCCTTGCTCGACCGTCTGCACGACTGCGACCTGGGCCTGTTGGCCAACGCGCGTCTTGAACAGATGCGCCGCTCCGGCGATGACTGGCTGCTGACCCTGGCCGATGGGCGCAAGTTGCTTGCGCCGTTGGTGGTTGCCGCCGATGGCGCCCACTCCGCCGTGCGCCGCCTGACCGGCACGGCGACCCGCGAATGGGATTACCTGCATAACGCCATCGTCACCAGCGTGCGTAGCAGCGAGCCGCACCAGCGTACGGCGTGGCAACGCTTTACCGATACCGGCCCGCTGGCGTTCCTGCCACTTGTGCGGGATGGGCAGGAGGATTGGTGCTCGATTGTCTGGTCGACCACGCCCGCTGAGTCTGAGCGCCTGATGGCGCTGGATGATCAAAGCTTCTGCCGTGAACTGGAGCGGGCTTTTGAAGGCCGGCTCGGCACAGTGCTGAGCGCCGACCCGCGCGTTTGTGTGCCGTTGCGCCAGCGTCACGCCAAATGCTACGTGGCCGAAGGCCTGGCATTGATCGGCGACGCGGCCCACGTCATCCATCCATTGGCGGGGCAGGGCGTGAACCTGGGCTTTCTTGACGCAGCGACACTGGCTGAAGTGCTGTTGTCGGCGACCGAGCGCGGTGAGCGCCTGGCGGATGTGAAAGTGCTGAGCCGCTACGAACGCCGACGCATGCCGCACAACCTGGCGTTGATGGGGGCAATGGAAGGCTTTGAGCGACTGTTCCAGGCCGACCAATTGCCGCTGCGCTGGCTGCGCAACGCGGGGTTGAAGCTGGTCGACCAGATGCCCGAAGCCAAGGCCGTGTTTGTACGCCAGGCGCTGGGCCTGACCGGCGATCTTCCTGACCTGGCAAAACCCTGACATTGACGCCCGGTCCCCTGTGGGAGCGGGCTTGCTCGCGAAGAGGCCATCAGCTCCACCGCAAAAAGTTGACTATGCAACATCTGGTAACGCCTCCAGCAAGCACCACCAAATGTGAGTCCTTATCATTTGCCCTCTTTTTGCAAATGAGAGACCGCACCCATGTTGGCACCCAAGCGCCTCCTGACTGCCCTGGCACTCACCCTGATCGGCAGCACCACCGTGCAGGCCGCCGACGAAGTGGTGGTCTACTCCTCGCGCATCGACGAACTGATCAAGCCAGTGTTCGACGCCTACACCCAGAAGACCGGCGTGCAGGTGAAGTTCATCACCGACAAGGAAGCCCCGCTGATGCAGCGCATCAAGGCCGAGGGCGAGAATGCCACCGCCGACCTGCTGCTCACCGTGGATGCCGGCAACCTCTGGCAGGCCGAGCAAATGGGCATCCTGCAACCGTTCACCTCAAGTGTGATCGACAAGAATATTCCGCTGCAATATCGCTCGTCGGCCCACGCCTGGACCGGTTTGAGCCTGCGCGCGCGGACCATCGCCTATTCCACCGACCGGGTAAAACCGGGTGACCTCACCACTTACGAAGCCCTGGCCGACAAACAGTGGGAAGGCCGTCTGTGCCTGCGTACGGCGAAAAAGGTCTACAACCAGTCGCTGACCGCCACCCTGATCGAAACCCACGGCGCGGCCAAGACCGAAGAAATCGTCAAGGGGTGGGTCAACAACCTGTCCACCGACGTATTCTCCGATGACATCGCCGTGCTCGAAGCCATCAATGCCGGCCAGTGCGACGTAGGGATCGTCAACACCTACTACTACGGTCGCCTGCACAAGCAGAAGCCGGACCTGGCGGTGAAGCTGTTCTGGCCGAACCAGGGCGACCGTGGCGTGCATGTGAACCTGTCGGGCATTGGCCTGACCAAGCACGCGCCACACCCGGAAGCCGCCAAGGCGTTGGTGGAATGGATGACCACGCCTGAGGCGCAGAAGATCTTTGCCGACGTGAACCAGGAGTTCCCGGCGAACCCGGCGGTACCGCCGTCGGCCGAAGTGGCAACCTGGGGTAAATTCGTGGCGGACACCTTGCCGGTGGAAGTGGCGGGCAAACGTCAGGCTGAGGCCATTCGGTTGATGGATAGGGCTGGCTGGAACTGATACAAGTTTAAAAACACTGCAGTCCAAATGTGGGAGCTGGCTTGCCTGCGATAGCATCACCTCGGTATGACTGATATACCGAGGTGTCTGCATCGCAGGCAAGCCAGCTCCCACATTGGTTAGCGGCGACTTCAAAACCTTCATTTCTCTGAGAGCTTTTCCTTGGCCCACCCCGCCCAACGCCGCTGGTACCTGCCGGTCTTCACCGTCGCTGCCCTGGTGCTGCTGCCGCTGAGCGTGATGTTGCTGTCCTGGCAAAGCATCGACGCGCAAATCTGGTCCCACCTCTGGGAAACCCAGATGCCGCGCCTGCTGGGCAACACCCTCACCCTGGTGTTGGGCGTCGGTGTCGGTGTGACCTTGTTGGGCGTCAGCCTGGCCTGGTTGACCAGCCTCTGCGAATTCCCCGGACGGCGTTGGCTGGATTGGGCGCTGATGTTGCCCTTCGCCATTCCCGCGTACGTGCTGGCTTTCGTGTTTGTGGGCCTGCTGGATTTTGCAGGCCCGGTGCAAACCCTGCTGCGCGAATGGTTTGGCAGTGGTTTGAGGCTGCCGCGCGTGCGCTCGACCAGCGGGGTGATCATCGTTCTGGTGCTGGTCTTTTACCCGTATGTGTATTTGCTGGCACGCACCGCGTTCCTGGCCCAGGGCAAAGGCTTGATGGAAGCGGCGCGGGTGCTGGGGCAATCGCCATGGCGAGCGTTCTGGCACGTGGCCCTGCCCATGGCACGGCCGGCGATTGGTGCCGGGGTGGCGTTGGCGCTGATGGAAACCCTGGCGGATTTCGGTGCGGTCTCGGTGTTCAACTTCGATACGTTCACCACCGCCATCTACAAAACCTGGTACGGCTTCTTCAGCCTTTCCAGCGCGGCACAGTTGGCCAGCCTGTTGCTGCTGGTGGTGATGTTGGTGCTGTACGGCGAACGTCGCGCACGCGGTGCCAGCCGGCCGAGTAATGAGCGGCCACGGGGCAAGGCGCTGTATCACTTGCGTGGGCTCAAGGCAGCGGCGGCCAGCGGCTGGTGCGGGCTGGTGTTCGCCTGTGCGTTTGTCATCCCGATGCTGCAACTGGTCGTCTGGTTCTGGCAGCGCGGCCGCTTCGACCTGGATGAGCGCTATTCGGGCCTGATCGTCCACACGCTCTACTTGGGCGGCATCGCAGCGTTGATCACCGTAAGCGTGGCGTTGCTGCTGGCATTTGCCAACCGCCTGGCGCCGACCCGGGCGATCCGCTCCGGCATCAGCCTGGCCAATGTCGGCTACGCCTTGCCGGGCTCGGTGCTGGCGGTATCGATCATGTTGGCGTTCAGCTATCTGGATCGCGAGCTGGTGGTGCCGCTGTCGGGTTGGCTCGGCGGTGCGGGCAAGCCGTTGCTGTTGGGCAGCCTGTCGGCGTTGGTGCTGGCGTACCTGGTGCGTTTCCTGGCGGTGGCCTATGGGCCGCTGGAAAACAGCCTGGCGCGCATCCGCCCGTCCTTGCCGGAAGCAGCCCGCAGCCTGGGCGTCAGCGGCCCGCGACTGTTTTGCAAAGTGTATCTGCCGTTGCTGCTGCCGGGGACCTTAAGTGCGGCGCTGCTGGTGTTCGTCGATGTGCTCAAGGAAATGCCCGCCACCTTGCTGATGCGCCCGTTCGGCTGGGACACCCTCGCGGTTCGTATTTTCGAAATGACCAGCGAAGGCGAGTGGGCACGGGCTTCTTTGCCGGCGTTGACCCTGGTGCTGGTGGGCCTGTTACCGGTGATCGGGCTGATCCGACGCTCTGCCCGGCAAATCGGTTAGGTGCCAGTCCTACAGCTTGCAGCTACAATGCGCGGCATTCGGTGCGGCCCGTCTTTCGGGTCGAGTCGCTGGGCGTGGCTGCGGGCCTTGTAATTCAAGGTGTTTGGCACGAACGGCAACGCTGCGCACCTTCGCCACGCCCGGAAGGAGAAACCCATGGGACAGCGTACGCCTCTGTACGACCTGCATCTCGCCCTCGGCGCGAAAATGGTCGATTTTGGCGGTTGGGATATGCCTTTGCACTACGGCTCGCAAGTTGAAGAACACCACCAGGTGCGACGCGACTGCGGGGTGTTCGATGTATCTCATATGACCGTGATCGATGTCAGCGGCCCCCAGGCCAAGGAATGGCTGCAGTATTTGCTGGCCAATGATGTCGAACGTCTGCATGGCTGCGGCCGTGCGTTGTACAGCGCCATGCTCAACGAAAAGGGCGGCGTGGTGGACGATATGATTGTCTACCGCACCGAGGACGCCTATCGGCTGGTGGTCAACGCCGCCACCCGCGATCAGGACATGGCGTGGATGCACGCGCAACTGGGTAATTATCAGGTGCAGCTGCATGAGCGGCCCGAATTGGCGATGCTCGCCATTCAAGGCCCCCACGCCCGGCAGAAAATTGCCGAGTTGGTCACCCAGTCCCGCGGCACCCTGATTCACCAACTCAAGCCCTTCGAAGGCCACGCCGATGGCGATTGGTTTATCGCGCGCACGGGCTACACCGGCGAAGATGGCCTGGAGATTGTCCTGCCTGCTGATCAGGCGCCAGGCTTTTTCAACGATCTGGTGGGCGCGGGTATTTCACCCATCGGTCTCGGCGCCCGGGATACCCTTCGCCTGGAGGCTGGCATGAACCTGTATGGTCAGGACATCCACCAGGACGTTTCGCCCCTGGCATCGAACATGGCCTGGAGTATTGCCTGGGAACCTGCCGAGCGAAATTTCATTGGTCGCACCGCGCTGGAAGCGGAAAAAGCGGCGGGTGTGCAGTTCAAACTGGTCGGGCTGGTACTGGAGGAACGCGGGGTTCTGCGTGCTCACCAGGTGGTTCGTATCGCCAATATTGGCGAAGGGGAGATCACCAGTGGTAGTTTCTCTCCTACGCTGAGCAAATCCATTGCCCTGGCGCGTGTACCGACGGCCACCGCCGATCGGGCCGAAGTGGAAATCCGCGGCAAGTGGTACCCGGTTCGAGTGGTCAAACCGACCTTCGTGCGCCATGGCAAGACCTTGATCTAACCTATTCCCGGCAGGCCGAAGGCCGCTGACATTACTTCTTGAGGACACAGACTATGAGCGATATCCCTGCCGACCTGCGTTTTGCCGAAAGCCACGAATGGGCACGCCTGGAAGCTGACGGCACCGTGACCGTCGGGATCTCCGACCATGCCCAGGAAGCGTTGGGTGATGTGGTGTTTGTTGAACTGGCTGAAGTTGGCGCTACGTTTGAAGCCGAAGGCCAGGCGGGTGTGGTTGAGTCGGTGAAGGCTGCTTCGGATATCTACGCCCCGGTTGCAGGCGAAGTGATTGCAGTCAATGAGGAGCTGAGCGGTAGCCCTGAACTGCTGAACTCCGACCCGTACGGCGCGTGGATCTTCAAGCTCAAGCCAAGCAACCCGACTGATCTGGAAAAACTGCTGGATGCTGCCGGTTACAAAGCCGCCATCGGCGAGTAAACGCAAAGAGTTACAACAATGCAAATCAGTGTGGGAGCTGGCTTGCCTGCGATGCAGACACCTCGGTGTATCAGTACACCGCAGTGATGCCATCGCAGGCAAGCCAGCTCCCACATCTTATTGTGGTGAGCCAGATTTTTCAGCCTGCGTTCAAGACTGCCTTGACCGCTGCCACCGACCGCTCCACATCCGCCTCTGTCATCGCCGTAAACATTGGCAATGATACGATCAAGCGCCCAACCTTTTCCGCCACCGGAAACATGCCTTCCTTGAACCCCTGCGCCCGATAAAGACTCAGCAGATGGATCGGCGGGTAGTGATAGCCAATGCCTACGCCGTGGGCCTGCATCTGCTCCATGAAGGTGGCGCGGGCCGGCAGACCGTCCTGACGCTCCGGCAGTACCAGTTGGAACAGGTGCCAGTTGCTGTTTTCGAAATCCGCCGGCGGCAGTTGCGCGCCGTATTGCGCTTCAAAGTCATCGCCAAAGCATTTGAAGTAGTGCTGCGCCAGGTTCTGGCGGTGAGCGGTGATCTTTTCGATATGGGCAAATTGCCCCAAACCGATGGCTGCGGCGATGTCGGTCATGTTGAACTTGCCACCCAGCACATCCACATCCAGGCCGTCGAAGCCTGTGCGGGTAACGCCTTGCAGGCGGTATTTTTCTGCCAGCCGCGCTTCTTCGGCATTGTTCAACACAAGGCAGCCGCCTTCGGAAGAGGTGATGTTCTTGTTGGCCTGGAAGCTGAACGACACAAAATCCCCGGTGGCGCCGATACGCTCGCCATCCCAGCTTGAACCCAGCGCCTGGGCAGCATCCTCAACGATACGCAGGTTGTACTTGTTGGCCAGTGCATACAGCATCGGCATGTCCAGGGGTAGGCCAGCGAGGTACACCGGGATGATCGCCTTGGTGCGCGGGGTAATCGCAGCCTCTACCTGGGCCAGGTCGATATTGCGAGTAATCGGGTCAATATCGGCAAACACTGGCGTAGCGCCGACTTCCAGGATCACGTTGGCCGTGGCAACCCAAGAGATCGGCGTGGTGATGACTTCATCGCCCGGCCCGATACCGGCAATGCGCAAGGCAATCTCCATGGTGCAGGTGCCCGAGTTGAAGGTACGCACCGGGCGGCCGCCAAAGTATTCCGATAACTTAGCCTCGAATGCCTGCACTTTCGGCCCGCTGGTGATCCAGCCCGAGCGCAATACATCGCCAACCGCCGAGATGGTGGCTTCGTCAATGGTAGGTTTGGAAAACGGCAGGAAGGGCTGTTGGCTCATGACGACGAAGGCATCCGTTTCAGATTGGCGATGAGTGAGCGAGGTATCAGTACGGCATGGTTGCACGGCTTGACTGAATATAGCCTGTCGTCCGTGAATGAATTGTCATACTGCGGGTTAAAACGCGGGCAAAAAAATGCCGCTTCAACAGCGGCATTTTTCAGAGCGATGAAATCACTCGGTAACGGCGTTTTTCGCAAGGATAGCGTTGGCCAGCTCCATATCCGTGGCCTGTAGGCCAGGGTTATCGGCGCGGACTTTCTGCATTGCGGCTTCCAGGTATGGACCACGGATGCCGCCGTCGCTGGCAACAAAGCTGCCGGCGTCGTCTTGTGCGGCAACCACCAGCTTGTGGTCCTTGAAGGTCAGGTACGTCGAGCCAGTAGTGGCGCCCGACGAGATGACATTGCGCCAGAAACTGTCGGCCATGGCTGAACCGACAGGAAGGGAAAGCACAGCAAGGGTTGCGACAGCATATTTGAGACGCATGATGGGTGACTCCGGTGGGTTATCTGTACATTATGATTGTAGATAGCCCAGCCGAGTTCCATCACTGACTAAACAGTTTCAACCTTTAACACCACGCCCTCCTGACTAACCACACGGACTTGGGCGCCTACAGGGCTGTCCGGGCCGGTCACCATCCAAACGCCATCGCCGACTTTCACTTTGCCACGGCCGTCCACGATCGCCTGATGCACGATAAACATACGGCCGATAAGCTCCGAGCCCCGTTCGTTCAGCCCGGGTTGGTCACTTGCCTTGGCGCTGCTGCGCTGACGCTTCCACCAATACACCGCCGTCAGGATCGATAACACGGCAAACAGCAGCAACTGCCACTCCAGCCCCAGGGGCGGCACCAGGAACTTGATCACGCCCACGGCAGCCGCTGCGATACCCATCCATAACAGGTACCCACCGGCGCCAAATACTTCAAGAATCAACAGCACCGTACCCAGTGCCAGCCAATCCCAGAACGACAAATGCTGCAGGAAATCCCACATGGTGCTGGCCTCAGCCTTTCTTGTTGTCGAACGTCGCCTTGACGATCTCGCCGATACCGCCGACCGCACCGATCACCTGGCTGGCTTCCAGCGGCATCAGGATGACCTTGCTGTTGTTGGCGGACGCCAGCTTGCCCAGTGCGTCGATGTATTTTTGCGCGACGAAGTAGTTGATGGCTTGAACGTTACCGGTGGCGATCGCCTCGGAAACGACTTGAGTCGCACGAGCCTCAGCTTCAGCCTGACGTTCACGGGCTTCAGACTCCAGGAACGCAGCTTGGCGCCCACCTTCGGCCTCAAGAATTTGTGCCTGCTTCTTGCCTTCTGCTGTCAGGATCGCCGACGCCCGCAGGCCTTCGGCCTCCAGGATCTGCGCGCGCTTGATCCGCTCGGCTTTCATCTGGCCAGACATGGCTGCCATAAGGTCGGCGGGCGGGCTGATGTCCTTGATCTCGATACGGGTGATCTTGATGCCCCATGGCGCAGTAGCTTCATCAACGGTGCGCAACAGTTTTTCGTTGATACCGTCACGCTGGCTGAGCATGGCATCCAGCTCCATGGAGCCGAGCACAGTACGGATATTGGTTTGCAGCAGGTTGCGGATGGCGTGTTCGAGGTTATTGACCTCATAGGCCGCCTGGGCGGTGTTGACCACCTGGAAGAAGCACACGGCGTCGATCTGCACGGTGGCGTTGTCGGCTGTGATCACTTCCTGGGGCGGGATGTCCAGCACGCTCTCCATCACGTTGATCTTGCGACCGATGCGGTCCATGACCGGGATGATGATGTTCAGGCCAGGCTTGAGAGTGTTGGTGTATCGGCCAAAACGCTCGACTGTCCACTGGTACCCTTGGGGGACGACCTTGAAGCCCATGAACAGGATGGCGATGGCCAAGCCCACAAAAAGAAGCAGTACGGTTCCGATCTGCATAGCGATTCCCTATCTGATGGTGTCAGTGAAACGACGTTCGGCCGATTGTAACGGTGTTGTCACCGATAAGAACGGTTTCACCGCGTAACAAACAAAGGATTTGTTACCGAATCCCCAGGCGTCACCCGCAATACTTCCGCCAGAGTGGTCAGCCCCGCTTCGACCTTTTGCAAGCCAGCGCGGCGCAGGCTGCACATGCCTTGTGCAACCGCTGCCTGGCGCAGGGCCTGCACGTCGGCGCCGGGCGTGATCAGCGCCTTGAGCGCTTCGTTCAACACCATGATTTCGTAAACGCCGGCTCGCCCCCGATAACCGCTGTTTCGGCATTCAACGCACCCGACGGCCTCATGGCCCTCACCCTGCGCACGTTTGCAGTGAGGGCACAAAACCCGCACCAACCGCTGCGCCATTACGCCCAGCAAGGTGGCCTTGATCAAATAGTGAGCAATGCCTAGCTCCTGCAAGCGGCTGATGGCGCTGGGTGCATCGTTGGTATGGAGTGTGGATAGCACCAAGTGCCCGGTCAGCGCGGCCTGGATCGCCATTTCAGCGGTTTCCTGGTCGCGGATTTCACCGATCATGATGATGTCCGGGTCCTGGCGCAGCAGGGCGCGGATGCCGCTGGCAAAGGTCAGGTCGATGTTGTGTTGCACCTGCATCTGGTTGAACGCGGGTTCGACCATCTCGATCGGGTCTTCCACGGTGCACAGGTTGACCTCCCGGGTCGCCAGTTGCCTGAGCGTGGTGTACAGGGTGCTGGTCTTGCCCGAACCCGTAGGGCCGGTGACCAGAATGATGCCGTTGGTCTGGCCAGTCATGGCGAGCCAGCGTTGTTGGTCCTCACTCGACAGACCCAACTGGTCAAAGCCCTTGAGCAGCACCTGAGGGTCGAAAATCCGCATCACCAGTTTCTCGCCAAATGCTGTCGGCAGGGTGGAAAGGCGCAGCTCGACTTCCGCCCCCGCCGGGCTTTTGGTTTTGACCCGGCCATCCTGTGGCCTGCGTTTTTCCGCCACGTTCATGCGGCCCAGGCTCTTCAGGCGGCTGACCACGGCCATCGTGACCTGGGGCGGAAACTGATAGACGTCATGCAGCAGTCCATCGATGCGAAAGCGCACACGGCCCTGTTCACGGCACGGTTCAATATGGATATCACTGGCGCGCTGGGCAAAGGCGTACTGCAGCAGCCAGTCGACGATATTGACGATATGCGCGTCGTTGGCATCAGGCTCCTGGTCGCTGGCGCCAAGGTTGAGCAGGTCCACATTGCCAGGCGCCGCGACCTTTTGATCGGCGCCGCTGACGGACTTCGCCAGCCGGTAAAACTCGCCGATACAGCGGGCGATGTCCTGGGGGTTGGCGACCACTCGCTTGATCGAGCGCTTGAGCACCTGGGCGAGCCCGGCCTCCCAACTGGTGACGTGGGGCTGGGCGCTGGCGACGGTGACGGTCTGTGCGTCCACCGCCACCGCCAGTATGGCGTGGCGTTGAGCGAAGGCGTGGGACATCAGCGGCACGACCGTCGCCACGTCGATCTTCAACGGGTCGATACGCAAGTAAGGTTGCCCGGCATGCTGGGCCAGCCATTCGGTCAGGGTTTCCAGGTTGGGGCCAAGGGCTGCGATGCTTTCCAAGGGATGCTGGGTGTTACTGGCCGGCAGCGCTGACAAGCGTTGCGCAACCTCGGGTGTGATCAGTTTTCCGTCGACCAAAGCCGGCAACAGCTGATGCAATTCCAATCGTTGGTCAACGGGCATGAAGATTTTCCTGGGGGGGCAGTGGGCGTTAATCCCAGGCTAGCCAGCCCCTGATTATCTGCCTCCCAGGGTGTATTGCAGATTTTTACCGAGCGCCCGCCACCATCGCTTGAGGCCCCGCAGAGTCAGCCGACCACACATTCAGCTCGCACACGTTGATCAGGTTTCGAATCTTTTCACCGATCACCTGAGCGCGGTGCCAGCTCAGGCCGTCCATCACAATGCCGATGTTCAGCAGGTCATCCTCCCTGTTCACTGTGACGTGTCGCGGTGTCAAAAACTGCAGCGCGAAATAGTTGAGCACTCGGCACAGCACATCCGGCTCCGCCTCGGCGACGATCTGGTAATGCGCCTGGCAATGGGCGTTGTTGACGGCCCAAGCGTCGACGCGAGTGACAGGGTGAGTGGTTTCGACGGCGTGCATGGGAAAGCTCCAGATTCGACTGGAGAAATTTTTACATTCGCCATGGGAGATTTCTTATCTAAGATGAGCCTGTTTTGCGAATAATCGAACCAATCAATTCAAGATAAGCGCCACAGAAGGTATTTATATGCACAGCGAGCTGGACGCCTACGACCGCCGTATCCTGGCCCTGCTGCAAGAGGACGCCTCGCTTTCCAGTGCACAAATTGCCGAACAGGTGGGCCTGTCCCAGTCGCCGTGCTGGCGGCGCATCCAGCGGCTCAAGGAAGAGGGGGTGATTCGCGGCCAGGTCACCTTGCTCGATCGCAAGAAGATCGGTCTCAATACGCAGATATTCGCCGAGGTCAAACTCAACGCCCACGGCCGTTCCAACTTCACTGAGTTCACCGACGCGATTCGCGGCTTTCCGGAAGTGCTGGAATGTTATGTGCTGATGGGGGCGGTGGATTTTCTGTTGCGAATTGTCACTTCGGACATTGAGGCGTATGAGCGGTTTTTCTTCGAGAAGTTGTCGATGGTGCCGGGGATTCAGGAGGTCAATTCGATTGTGGCGCTATCCGAGATCAAGTCCACGACCAGCCTGCCAGTATTGCGCTGATCGAGCCGGCCTCATCGCGGGCAAGCCCGGCTCCCACAGGGAATGCATTCCAAATGTGGGAGCCGGGCTTGCCCGCGATGGCGATATTACAGACGCAGAAGGGTCTTCCAGGCACGGTTCTGATACACCGCAATCGCCTGATGCATCCGCGCATCCAGCGACTCATCGGTGATCGGCTGGTTGGCCAGTTGCGCCAACTTGTTCAGCTCGCCATACAGGCGGTCCAGTTCCGGAACGTCGACCACGTTACGCGCATGGTGCAGCCAGGCCTGGATGCGTTCGATACGCGGCAGTTGCTCAGCCAGGTCTTCCGGCTGCTGCTGGTAGCGCGGCAGTTGCAGGGCGACAGCATCGTCAGCCAGCAGGCGCGGCAGCCAGTTGGTGATTTGCGCAGCGCCCTGGCGATTGCCGCGCACGTTGCGGTCGGCGGTCCAGGTGCGAGCCAGCAGCCAGCGCGAGGCGCTCAGTGAGAACTGGCCCCAGCGCACGTCTTCCAACTCTTCGACGAACTGCTCAGGCGCAGCTTTGCGGATGTCTTCATCGTCGTCACCGGCTTGTACCAGTGGGCGCCAGTCTTCCAGAAGAGCATCGAGTGCGCTGCGCAGTTCGCTGGTGGATTGACGCGGTGCGGCCTGGCCAAGGCTGCCGATCAGGGCGCGCAGTTCGCCGAGGGTGTCGACCCAGTCTTGCAACAGGCGCCAGTGGCCATTGAAACGGTATTGCTCGGCCAGGCGTTGGCTGCTGCCGAGCAGGTGCCACATGATCGCAGCGAAGGCATCGTCCAACGGCATTTCGGCGTGGATCTGCGGCGCCGGCAGGCTCAACGCGTAGCTGCTGGCGTCATACAAGCGATAGCCACGCTCGGCCTTGCTGATGTCGCAAGGCATCAGTGCCAGGGTCGCGGCCAGCTCGGCGGCGAGTTCCAGCAGGGCAGCCGGTTCACCTTCGCGCAGTTCCAGTTCCAGCTCGCAGATTTCTTCTTTCTGCTTGCCGACTACCACGTGACCCAGGTCCAAAGCGGCTTCGATCACCACCTTGGCTTTGCCACGGCCCCAGGCGATTTCGGCGCGTTCACGTACGAAGTCGGTGGTGAAGATCGGCTTGAGGGTCTTTTTGTCCAGCTCGGCCAGTTGCTCGGGCCAGCATTCGCCGTCGAGTTTCTTCACGTCGAGCTTGGCTTTGGGCAGGTCCCAGTTGTATTCGTTACGTTCCGACAAGCCGGCGATGCTCTGACCGCGGGTCTTGAGGGTCTGGATGATGTCGTCACCGTCCTTGCGCAGGCGCAGGGCGACTTTGGCCTGGGCCAGGTCGCGTTCGGGGGTGTCGAAATACTGGTTCATCAACTCACGGCGTTCCCAGCCACTTTTGTTGCGTTTTTTCAGTAGCGGGTGCTCACGCAGCGCAGCGAGTGTTTCGCGGCTGACGCGGAGCTTGATTTCGGTTTCTTTCTGCATGGCCGGAAAATCCAGGATCGGGAGCGCAGCCGGGAAAAAGAGTGGCTGCCAAGGTCGTGCAGTGTACAGGACTGAGCCCGGCAACGTGCCGCAACGGTTTATTGTGTCGTGCAGATGGCTCTATAGTGGGGCTCATCCGTGAAGTTGAGAGACCGCGCATGCCGTTACCCTCCATGAAAGAGCAGTTTGCCGCGCTGATTGCCGCGCCTTCGGTCAGTTGCACCCAAGCGGCTCTCGACCAGACCAACCGCCCAGTGATCGATTTGCTCGCCAGTTGGCTGGGTGACCTGGGTTTCGCCATCGATATCCAGCAAGTCAGCCCTGGCAAGTTCAACCTGCTCGCCAGTTACGGCAGCGGCCCCGGTGGGCTGGTGCTGGCCGGTCATAGCGATACCGTCCCTTATGACGCCGCGCTGTGGAAGACTGATCCGCTCAAACTGACGGAAGTCGACGGCCGCTGGGTAGGACTGGGCAGTTGTGACATGAAGGGCTTTTTTGCTCTGGCGATTGAAGCGGTGCTGCCGCTACTGGATCAACGGTTCAAGCAACCGCTGCTGATTCTCGCCACCTGCGATGAAGAAAGCTCCATGTCTGGCGCCCGCGCGCTGGCCGAGGCAGGGCGCCCGTTGGGCCGCGCGGCGGTGATCGGTGAGCCGACCGGGCTCAAGCCGATCCGCCTGCACAAAGGCGTGATGATGGAGCGCATCGACATCCTCGGCCAGAGTGGCCATTCGTCGGACCCAAGCCTGGGCCACAGTGCCCTCGAAGCCATGCACGACGCCATGGGCGAACTGCGCGGGCTGCGCCTGGCCTGGCAACGTGAGTACCGCAATCCGCAATTCAGTGTGCCGCAGCCGACCCTGAATTTTGGCTGCATCCATGGCGGGGACAACCCCAACCGCATCTGCGGCCAGTGTTCCCTGGAGTTCGACCTGCGGCCCTTGCCGGGCATGGACCCGCAAGTGTTGCGCGCGGCCATCCGGCAGAAGCTTGAGCCCTTGGCCGAGCGGCATAAGGTCAAGATTGACTACGCGCCGTTGTTCCCCGAGGTGCCGCCGTTTGAGCAAGCCGAAGACGCCGAGCTTGTGCGGGTTGCGGAACGATTGACCGGTCATCGTGCTGAAGCAGTAGCGTTCGGCACCGAAGCGCCTTATCTTCAGCGCCTTGGTTGTGAAACCCTGGTACTTGGCCCTGGCGACATCGCTTGCGCCCATCAGCCGGGCGAGTACCTCGAAATGTCACGCTTGACGCCTACAGTGCGTCTATTGCGGGAACTGATCGAACATTACTGCCTGAAACCTGCATAAATTAACCTCTGCCCATTCGTACATAAGGAGAGTGAGCGTGTCGCCAAGCCTGTTCCGACGATAACCATCAGCCCGCTGTGCGCTTTCACGATTCATCCTTTTTCGGCTGCTTTTTATTACAGGCCCAGGTTCTATGCCCGACTACGTTAATTGGCTTCGTCACGCGTCCCCTTACATCAACGCCCACCGCGACTGCACCTTTGTAGTCATGCTGCCCGGCGATGGTGTGGAACATCCCAACTTCGGCAATATCGTCCACGACCTGGTGCTGCTCCACAGCCTGGGCGTGCGGTTGGTGTTGGTCCACGGTTCGCGCCCGCAGATCGAAGTGCGCCTTGAAGCGCGTGGCCTGACCCCTACTTACCACGAAGGCATGCGCATCACCGACGCGGCGACGCTGGAGTGCGTGATCGACGCGGTCGGCCACCTGCGTATCGCCATTGAAGCGCGCCTGTCGATGGACATGGCCTCGTCGCCGATGCAGGGCTCGCGCCTGCGCGTAACCAGCGGCAACTTCGTGACCGCGCGCCCTATCGGCGTATTGGACGGCGTGGACTATCACCACACCGGCGAAGTGCGCCGGGTCGACCGCAAGGGTATTAATCGCCTGCTGGACGAGCGCTCCATCGTGCTGTTGTCGCCGCTGGGGTATTCGCCCACTGGTGAGATCTTCAACCTGGCCTGCGAAGACGTCGCCACGCGCGCCGCCATCGACTTGGGTGCCGACAAGCTACTGCTGTTCGGCGCCGACTTGGGCCTGATCGATGAAAATGGTCGCCTGGTGCGTGAACTGCGCCCGCAACAAGTGCCGGCCCACCTGCAGCGCCTGGGTAGCAACTACCAGGCCGAATTGCTCGACGCCGCCGCAGAAGCTTGCCGGGGTGGAGTAGGGCGCAGCCATATCGTCAGCTACGCCGAAGACGGCGCTTTGCTCACCGAGCTGTTTACCCGTGACGGCGGCGGTACGCTGGTGGCCCAGGAGCAATTTGAACTGGTGCGCGAAGCGGCGATTGAAGACGTGGGCGGCTTGCTCGACCTGATCAGCCCGCTGGAAGAGCAGGGGATCCTGGTGCGCCGTTCGCGGGAAGTGCTGGAGCGTGAGATCGAGCAGTTCAGCGTGGTTGAGCGCGAAGGCATGATCATCGCGTGTGCAGCGCTGTATCAGATCGCGGATTCGGATGCGGGTGAGCTGGCGTGCCTGGCAGTGAACCCGGAATATCGCCACGGCGCGCGGGGTGATGTGTTGTTGGAACGCATCGAGACACGAGCGCGGGCGCAAGGGTTGAAGACATTATTTGTCCTCACCACCCGCACCGCCCACTGGTTCCGTGAGCGGGGGTTTGTACCGAGCAGCGTGGATCGTCTGCCGTCGGCGCGGGCTTCGCTGTACAACTACCAGCGTAATTCGAAGATTTTTGAGAAGGCGTTGTAGGCCCGATTTCGGCGGTCAAGCAGGTCAACGTGTGAGAGGGGGCTTGCTCCCGATGGCGGAGTGTCAGTCGATAGTACTTGACTGGCTCACCGCTATCGGAAGCAAGCCCCTTCTCATTTCTATTCCTTCAGAAGTATTGATCAGGGCCGATACGATGGCAGGCACACCGTGAAACCAGCGGTGTTGACATCAAAAGAAAGTATTAGCGATACAAAAACTGTAACAAATTGACGGGAGGATGTGCGTTTCGCCATCATGGCGTCGCTTTTTTGATCGTGAGTGACGTATGAAACCGTACAGTCAGACTAAACGGTCTAAAAGTGCGCTGGTAAATACCCTTTAGGAATAGCTTGTGTAACGTTCAGTCTACGTAGATTGGGTCGTATCGCGAAAACGCTTATTCCTGGATCGTATGAAAAAGAATGAAATAATTCTTTTTGGGTGTATGAAAAACTCATTACCCTGCAGGGACCAAATCAACTGCAGTTAGACGAAGGTAGTAGACACACAAGGTTACGATTGACTTGTCAGTCACTATGCGGCGCTAATCGCGCATCTGTGGATCGAGGGCGTCAGACCCGAGACCAAAGAAATACAAAAATTAGAAACGAGAGGAGCGGTACATGAATAAGTCCACCTTGGCTTTGGCTGTAGCTTTGGGCGCAATCGCCCAGCAAGCAGGCGCTGCCGGTTTCATCGAAGACAGCAAGGCAACACTGGGGCTGCGTAACTTCTACATCAATACGGATAACCGTGATGGTCACCGTGGCACCTCCAACTCGGCCAGCAAGAATGCTGAATGGGGCCAGGGCTTCGACCTGCGTTTCATCTCGGGTTACACCCAAGGTACTGTTCAGTTCGGTGTTGATGCGATCGGCCTGTACGGTGTGCGTCTGGACTCCAGCCGTGCCGAACACGGTAACTACACCGGCACCGCTTCCGGCGGCACCGTGTTCCCAAGCGACGGCAACAAGGCTGTCCACGATTACGCTAGCCTGGGCGTGACCGGCAAGGTCAAGATCTCCCAAACCGAGCTGAAGCTGGGCACCCTGCAGCCTAAACTGCCAGTTATCGTGACCAACGATGGTCGTCTGCTGCCGCAAACCTTCCAAGGTGGTCAGATCACTACCAACGACATCAAGGATTTGACTCTGGTTGCCGGTCAGATCGAAAAGGCCAAGGGTCGTAACTCCACTGACAGCGATCAGTTGTCGCTCGCCGGTGCTAACAGCCGTGGCGTGAACTGGCGCGACAGCAATAAGTTCATCTACGGTGGCGGTGACTACAAGATCACCAAAGACCTGACTGCTCAGTACTACTACGGCAACCTGGAAGATTTCTACAAGCAACACTTCCTCGGTCTGACCCACAACTGGTCGATCGGCCCGGGCGTTTTGAAGTCCGACCTGCGTTACTTCAACAGTTCCGATGACGGTGCCAACGGTCACGAGTCTGCTTACTACACCACCGGCAACTACAACGGTTTTGGTGGCGGTAAGGGTAAAGTCGATAACAACTTGTACAGCGGCCTGTTCCTGTACACCGTTGCCGGTCACACCTTCGGTGGCGGTTATCAAGTCAGCAACGGAAGCAGCGACTTCCCTTGGTTGAACCAAGGCGACGGTTCGTCGGCTTACATCACCACTGACATGCAAATCCAGAAGTTCGCCCGTGCCGGCGAGCGTACCTGGCAAGCACGTTACGCTTACGACTTCGCAAAAGTTGGCGTACCTGGCCTGACTGCTGGTGTTGTTTACCTGAAAGGTTCCGACATCGACACCGTAGGTGCCAACCCAACGCGTACCGAAATCACCGGCCAGTCCGAGTGGGAACGCGACATCACCGTTGCCTACGTGATCCCAGAAGGCCCGCTGAAAAACCTCGGCGTCGCCTGGAAAAACGCGATGTGGCGTACCGACCTGGCGAACACCCGTTCCCAGGACGAAAACCGCCTGATCGTCAGCTACTCGCTGCCACTGTTCTAGTAGTGTGAAGCTGTTGTAACTGTGTAAAACCTTGCCCGGTGCAACACCGGGCAAGGTGTCTTACTTTCAAGTCGGGCTAAACCCCCGCAAGCCCTTCCTGAACCCCTCTGTGTACAGCGTCTCAAGGCCTTCTCGAACCTTGGAATCGATGTTGCTCCTCGCCTGCACCCACGTCCAATGAACAGATTTTTAATATTCCTTTATCGTCTAGATAAATCGATATTTATTCTTTTTAAATAATCCGCAATCCATGCACAGTGGGATCCATAAGCACTCACCAGGAGCACCACCATGAGCCTAAGACTGGGCGATATCGCCCCCGACTTCGAGCAGGATTCCAGCGCCGGTACGATTCGTTTCCACGAATGGCTGGGCGATAGCTGGGGTGTGTTGTTTTCCCACCCGGCGGACTTCACCCCGGTGTGCACCACCGAGCTGGGCTTCACCGCCAAGCTCAAGGACGAATTTGCTCAGCGCGGCGTCAAGGCAATTGCCCTGTCGGTCGATCCGGTGGACTCGCACCACACGTGGATCGAAGACATCAACGAAACCCAGAACACGATCGTCAACTTCCCAATCCTGGCGGATGCCAATCGTAAAGTGTCCGACCTCTACGACCTGATCCACCCGAACGCCAGTGACACCCTCACCGTGCGCTCTTTGTTCGTGATCGACCCGAACAAGAAGATCCGCCTGACCATCACCTATCCGGCCAGTACCGGCCGTAACTTCCACGAAATCCTGCGGGTCATCGACTCGCTGCAGCTGACCGACAACCACAAGGTCGCCACGCCCGCCAATTGGCAGGACGGTGATGAGGTGGTGATCGTGCCGTCGCTCAAGGATGAGGAAGAGATCAAGAAGCGATTTCCGAAGGGGTATCGGGCGGTGAAACCGTATCTGCGGCTTACCCCTCAGCCTAACCGCTGATACCGAATCGCGGGCAAGCCCGCTCCCACAGGGGAATGCGATCGACTGTGGGAGCCGGGCTTGCCCGCGATGGCGTCGGTACATGCACCACAGAATTTGAGTTGGAACCGAATCACACAGCAGGGGTTTTCAGGCCGTTTTTACGGCCTTTTTTTTCGCCCGGAGATTCATAATCTGTATATGCATTTAAAGAATAAACAAATGAAAAAATAAGATTTAAAGATATATAAATCTGCTGATAAGGTCTGTTCCATCTTGGCGCCATCGCCACACAGCGAACCGCTGACACCTGCTCAAGGAAATCCTGCATGTTGGTCGTAACACTTGGAGGCAGTCCCAGCCAGCGTTCGCGCTCCGGGGTGTTGCTGGATAAAACCCGTCAGTGGTTGCAAGACAAAGGCGTGGAAGTGGTGAGTTACCAGATACGGGACTTCCCGGCTGAAGACTTGCTGCACGCTCGCTTCGACAGCCCCAAGGTCATCGACCTGCTGCAACAGGTGGCGAATGCGGATGGCCTGGTGATTGCCACGCCGGTCTACAAGGCTTCGTTTTCCGGCGCGCTGAAAACCGTGCTCGACCTGCTGCCCGAACGCGCCCTGGCCCACAAGATCGTGTTGCCGATGGCGACTGGCGGCAGCATCGCCCACATGCTGGCGGTGGACTACGCCTTGAAGCCGGTGTTGTCGGCGCTGAAAGCCCAGGAATTGCTCCACGGAATTTTTGCCGAGGACAGCCAGATCGCTTATGCCGAAGGCAGCGCACAAGCGCAGCTGGTGCCGGTGCTCGAACACCGGTTGCACGAAGCTCTTGAGCAGCTCCTCAGCGCCATGGCTCGTCACCCGAAACCGCTGGACCCGCATGTGTTGAATGAACGTTTGTTGAGTGCTCGCTGGAGCATTTAAGCGGTACCCGACATCAAGTAACACTCACCTTACTCAGCCGCCAACGGCCAAGCAGGTGCAGCCAAAACCCTATTCGCATATTTGGAGAGAGCGCCATGCGCACTGTCATCTTGCGTCGTGGTCTGGTCGCACTGTTTGCTGCGGCTGTGTCCTTCGGCGCCATTGTTCAAGCTCAAGCCGCCGAGACCTTGCGTATCGGTTACCAGAAGTACGGCACGTTGGTGCTGCTCAAAGCCAAGGGCACCCTGGAAAAACGCCTGGCCGCCCAAGGCGTGAACGTGCAATGGACCGAGTTTCCCGGTGGGCCGCAATTGCTCGAGGGCCTGAACGTCGGCTCCATCGACTTCGGCGTGACCGGCGAAACCCCACCGGTGTTCGCCCAGGCGGCTGGTGCCGACTTGCTCTACGTGGCCTACGAGCCACCCGCGCCGACCAGCGAAGCGATCCTGGTGCCGAAAGATTCGCCGATCAAATCCGTGGCCGAGCTCAAGGGCAAGAAAATCGTGCTCAACAAAGGCTCCAACGTGCACTACCTGCTGGTACGTGCGCTGGAAGACGCCGGCCTGAAATACACCGACGTGCAGACCGTGTTCCTGCCGCCCGCCGATGCGCGTGCCGCCTTTGAGCGTGGCAGCGTGGATGCGTGGGTGATCTGGGACCCGTACCAGGCTGCCGCCGAAAAACAACTGCAAGCACGCACCCTGCGTGACGGTACCGGCATTGCCGACAACCATCAGTTCTACCTGGCGACCAAGCCGTACGCTGAAAAAAATCCGGAAGTGATCAAGGCGTTGATCGAAGAAGTGCGCGCCGTGGGCGAATGGTCCAAGGCCAACCCGCAGGAAGTGACTGAACAAGTCGCTCCGCTGCTCGGCCTGCCGGCTGACATCACCCTGACCTCGGTGAAACGCCAAGGCTACGGTGCGCTGTTCCTGACCCCGCAAGTGGTCGCTGCCCAGCAGAGAATCGCCGACACCTTCTACCAACTCAAATTGATCCCCAAGCCCTTGAGCATCAAGGACGTGATCTGGACACCACCCGCCGCCGTTGCCAAAGCGCCGTAATCCGATTTTTCAGGAGACAACTCCATGAGCCTCACTATTTTCTGGTTCCTGCCTACCCACGGCGACGGCCATTACCTTGGCACCGCCGAAGGCGCTCGCGCCGTTGACCACGGTTACCTGCAGCAAGTGGCCCAGGCCGCTGACCGCCTGGGGTTCGGCGGGGTGCTGATCCCTACCGGTCGCTCCTGCGAAGACTCGTGGCTGGTGGCTGCCTCGCTGATTCCGGTGACCCAGCGTCTGAAATTCCTTGTCGCGTTGCGCCCCGGGATCATTTCCCCGACGGTGGCCGCGCGTCAGGCTGCGACCCTGGATCGCCTGTCTGGCGGCCGTGCGTTGTTCAATCTGGTCACCGGTGGTGACCCGGAGGAATTGGCCGGCGACGGTCTGTTCCTCAGCCATGAAGAGCGCTACCAGGCTTCTGTGGAGTTCACCCGCATCTGGCGCCGCGTGCTGGAAGGCGAAACCGTGGATTACGACGGCGAGCACATCAGCGTCAAAGGCGCCAAGCTGCTTTACCCGCCGATCCAGCAACCACGCCCGCCGCTGTACTTCGGCGGTTCCTCCGAGGCCGCCCAGGACCTGGCTGCCGAACAAGTGGAAATGGTGCTGACCTGGGGCGAGCCACCGGCTGCCGTCGCTGAAAAGATCGAGCAGGTACGGGCCAAGGCCGCGAAGCTCGGGCGCACTGTGCGCTTTGGTATTCGCTTGCACGTGATCGTGCGTGAAACCAACGATGAGGCATGGAAAGCCGCCGACAAACTGATCTCTCATCTGGACGACGACACCATTGCTCGTGCCCAGGCCTCCCTGGCGCGTTTCGATTCCGTCGGTCAGCAACGCATGGCTGCCTTGCATGGCGGCAACCGCGACAACCTCGAAGTCAGCCCCAATCTGTGGGCCGGCGTTGGCCTTGTCCGAGGCGGCGCGGGTACGGCGCTGGTGGGCGATGGCCCAACGGTTGCTGAACGTGTGAAGGAATACGCAGCGCTCGGCATCGACACGTTTATCTTCTCTGGTTACCCACACCTGGAAGAGTCGTATCGCGTCGCCGAGCTGCTGTTCCCACACCTGGATATCGAGCGTCCCGAGCTGCCAAAAAGCGCCGGGTACGTCAGCCCGTTCGGCGAGATGGTCGCCAACGACATCCTTCCCAAAGCTGCGTCACAGAGCTGAGGCAGCGCCATGAACTTTGAAAAACTAAGCCATCGTGTGGCGCCCTGGGTACTGCCGATTCTCTTGCTGGCGGTGTGGCAGTTGTCGGTGTCGGCGGGCTGGTTGTCGACGCGCATTCTGCCGGCGCCCAGCGCCGTGATTGCAGCCGGCGTCCACCTGGTGGCCAGCGGCGAAATCTGGACACACCTGGCCATCAGCGGCTGGCGTGCGGGCCTGGGTTTTGTGATCGGCGGCAGCATCGGCCTGGCCCTGGGCTTTATCACCGGCCTGTCGACATGGGGCGAACGCCTGCTGGACAGCTCGGTGCAGATGATCCGCAACGTGCCGCACCTGGCGCTGATCCCGTTGGTAATCCTGTGGTTCGGCATCGACGAGACGGCGAAGGTTTTCCTGGTCGCCCTTGGCACGCTGTTCCCGATCTACCTCAACACGTATCACGGCATCCGCAATGTCGACCCGGCGCTGGTGGAAATGTCGCGCAGCTACGGCTTGTCCGGGTTCAGCCTGTTCCGTCAGGTGATCCTGCCCGGCGCGCTGCCGTCGATCCTGGTGGGGGTGCGGTTTGCCCTGGGCTTTATGTGGCTGACGCTGATCGTGGCGGAAACCATCTCGGCCAGTTCCGGTATCGGTTACCTGGCGATGAACGCCCGTGAATTCCTGCAAACCGATGTGGTGGTACTCGCGATTGTGATGTACGCGATCCTCGGCAAGCTGGCCGACCTGGCCGCGCGTGGCCTGGAGCGTGTGTGGCTGCGCTGGCACCCGGCGTATCAAGTGAATAAAGGAGGTGCGGCATGACAGCTCAACAACCCCCGCGCCTGCTGAAGGGGATTCCCTTGGCGGTGCGCAAACTGCGCAAGGCTTTTGGTGCGCGCGAAGTGCTCAAGGAAATCGACCTGCACATTCCTGCTGGCCAGTTCGTGGCGGTGGTCGGTCGCAGCGGTTGCGGCAAAAGTACGTTATTGCGCCTGCTGGCCGGCCTGGACAAAGCCAGCGGCGGCGAGCTGCTGGCCGGCTCCGCGCCGCTGAGCGAAGCGATTGAAGACACGCGGTTGATGTTCCAGGAAGCGCGCCTGCTGCCGTGGAAAAAGATTATCGATAACGTCGGCCTGGGCCTTAAAGGCAACTGGCGCCCCAAAGCGCTGGAAGCCCTGGAAGCAGTCGGCCTGGCCGAACGCGCCAATGAGTGGCCGGCGGCGCTGTCCGGTGGGCAGAAGCAACGCGTGGCCCTGGCGCGCGCCTTGATCCATCAACCGCGCCTGCTGTTGCTTGACGAGCCCTTGGGCGCGCTGGATGCCCTGACTCGTATCGAGATGCAGCAACTGATCGAAAACCTCTGGCAGAAGCACGGCTTTACCGTGTTGCTGGTGACCCACGATGTCAGCGAAGCCGTGGCCATTGCCGACCGGGTGATCCTGATCGAAGACGGCGAAATCGGCCTCGACCTGATCGTCGACCTGCCACGCCCACGGGCCCGCGGCTCGCATCGCTTGGCGGCGCTGGAAGCCGAAGTGCTCAACCGTGTGTTGTCGTTACCCGGCACGCCGCCGGAACCTGAACCTGTTTCACCGCTGCCTACGCAATTGCGTTGGGCTCAATAACTCACTTGTCCTACGAAGAGAGAACACCATGACTATTAAAGCCATCAACGTGCGTAACCAGTTCAAAGGCACGATCAAGGAAATCGTCGAAGGCGACGTGCTGTCGGAAATCGATGTGCAAACGGCGTCCGGCATCGTTACTTCGGTAATCACTACTCGCTCGGTCAAAGAGCTGGAGCTGGTGATTGGCAGCGAAGTGATTGCCTTTGTTAAGTCCACCGAGGTGTCGATTGCCAAGTTGTAATTGGCGTTGTTCTTGAGGCCGCTATCGCAGGCAAGCCAGCTCCCACATTTGACCGAGTTCCAAGGTTGGAATGCATTCAAATGTGGGAGCTGGCTTGCCTGCGATAGAGCCGGCCCTGTCAAACCAGGACTTGGCGCTTAGGCAAATACGCCGGCAAATAAAGCCCCACATACGCATCAAACACCCGCATCCCTTCCTCCGCCATGCGCGGCGTAATCAACCCATGTTGATGCACTGAGCGCGCATACACGCGGTCGCTCAGCTCCAGCGCTAACGCAAACACATCCACATCGCTGGGCAACGTCGGCACTTCAAAGTGACGGTTGAACACGGTGAGCATCAGGTCGCCCAATTCCAGATCATGCTGACGGTCGGCCTGGGTCACTTCGGTGAGCCCGTGCTGCGCCAGGATCAACTGTCGCGCGGCGGCGTCATGATCATAGATGGTGAGCATGCGCTGTTCGACGATGCAGGACAGGTCGCGCCAGTGTTTGAGTGAGTCATGCTCGATGGGTGCCTGGATGGCTGCCCGGAATGCGGCGTGCACGTCTGCGGTCAACGCCTCCAGCAATGCCGGCACGCTGGCGAAGAAGTGATAGACCGACGAAGGGGGAATCTGCGCCCGTTCGGCCACGCTGTAGATCGACAAACCGGCCACGCCTTCAGCGGCCAGCAAAGTGCGGGCTGCGTCGAGGATCGCGTCGATCCGGGCCTGGCTACGGGCGCGGGGTTTGCGAGGGGCGGCGGGACGGGTGGTCATGGAAGTCTCCTACAAGGCAGCGGGCATTGTATGAGCAGGGAGGTGTGTTGTCTGCCAGGCCGCCTTCGCGAGCAAGCCCGCTCCCACATTCGAACCGGTTTCTTCAGGAGAACTCGGTCAAATGTGGGAGCGGCGGTGCGACGATTCGACTTGCTCGCGAAGGGGCCAACTCGGTCTCCCGGAATAAACCCATAAAAAAACGCCGCAGGCCATTAAGCCTGCGGCGTTCTCTTATTGCAGCCACCGCTTACACGGTATGCAGGTACCAGTTGTACTCAAGGTCGGAGATAGAGTGTTCAAACTCCTCCAGCTCACTTTCCTTACAGGCAACGAAGATATCGATGTATTTAGGATCGATGTACTTGGCCATCACCTCGCTGTCATCCAACTCGCGCAGGGCATCGCGCAGGTTGTTCGGCAGGCTTTGCTCGTTCTGCTCGTAGCTGTTGCCTTCCACCGGTGCGTTCGGCTCGATCTTGTTGGTCAGGCCGTGATGCACGCCTGCCAAAACCGAAGCCATCAGCAAGTAAGGGTTGGCGTCGGCGCCAGCCACACGGTGTTCGATCCGCACGGAATCGGCCGCGCCAGTCGGTACGCGGATCGCCACGGTGCGGTTATCCAGGCCCCAGCACGGCGAGTTCGGCACGTAGAACTGTGCGCCGAATCGACGGTAGGAGTTGACGTTGGGGCACAGGAACGCCATTTGAGCGGGTAGGGTCTCCAGCACACCGCCGATCGCGTGACGCAATGCGGCGTTCTGCTCGGGATCCTCGCTGGCAAAGATGTTCTTGCCGTCTTTGTCCAGGATCGAAATGTGTACGTGTAAACCGTTGCCTGCCTGGCCTGGGTAAGGCTTGGCCATGAAGGTGGTGTCCATCTCATGGTCGTAGGCGATGTTCTTGATCAGGCGTTTGAGCAATACGGCGTAGTCACACGCCTTGATCGGGTCGGCCACGTGGTGCAGGTTCACTTCGAACTGCGCCGGGGCACTTTCCTTGACGATGGCGTCGGCCGGGATGCCTTGCTCTTTGGCACCTTCCAGGATGTCCTGGAGGCAGTCGACGTATTCGTCGAGGTCGTCGATCAGGTAGACCTGTGTCGAATGCGGGCGTTTACCGGAGATCGGCGAGCGGGGCGGTTGCGGGCGGCCGTTCACGTTCTCCTGGTCGATCAGGTAGAACTCAAGCTCGAAGGCAGCGCAGATGGTCAGACCGAGGTCGTCAAATTTGCTGACAACTTGCCGGAGCACTTCGCGCGGATCGGCGAAGAACGGCTCACCTTCTAGTTCGTGCATGGTCATCAGCAGTTGCGCGGTAGGGCGCTTTTGCCACGGCTCATTGCACAGGGTGTCGGGGATTGGATAACAGATTCGGTCAGCATCACCGATGTCCAGGCCCAGGCCGGTGCTTTCCACCGTAGAGCCATTGATATCCAGGGCAAATAAAGAGGCAGGCAGGTTAATGCCCTTCTCGTAAACCTTGTGGAGGCTGGTGCGTTCGATGCGCTTGCCGCGCACCACACCATTCATATCCGCAATTAGAAGGTCTACGTACAGAACCTCAGGATGATCCTTAAGGAACGCGTTCGCTTCGTTAAGCTGAACGGCACGCGGGGGTACCGACATGATGCAACACCTTTGTTGTTAAAAATATCAATCATTGATCTTTTCTGGTTTCAGTCAACCCGAACGGCATGCCGAAGTCAAGCGAGGCCTTTTTTGCCCTAAAAAAGCGCCCTGAGGGCTTTTTTGAGGCTTTTTGGGGCGGTTTTTTGGGTTTGAAAGGCTTGGGACTCGCAGGCTTGAGCGGGCCGTGTTGTATTTTTTACGGGGGTGTTGTGTAAAAAAATGAACAAGGCTAAGCTCGATTCAAACCCATAACAGCAATAATACCGGGGTGCTTCATGTTTCGCCTGCCTCCACTTGGCGTCTCTGCCTGCTTCAGACAGGCTTTGTCATCATTCCATTCTTCCTGTGTAAACACCCGCAGCCCGGTCAATATTCTTGACGCCTCGGCTGACCTCGTCTTTGCCCATTCGCTTTCCTCTTGCCTGCTTCTGAGCGGCTCCCGTGCAGGGTGCTGCTCATGATTCTGCACGAGTTTGGCCTGAGGAATGCAACGCTGCAGCAAATGGCAGGTAAGCTCCTACCCTGAATGAAAAAACGACGCGGATGCTGCGTCAAACAACGCCTGGCCTTTAACGGATGCCAGGAAACCCAGCCCAGAGGCATTTATGAGTAACAACCTCGACCAGCTCACCGATTGGTTGAAAGACCACAAGATCACAGAAGTCGAATGCATGATTGGCGACCTTACGGGTATCACCCGTGGCAAGATCTCGCCAACCAACAAATTCATTGCTGAAAAAGGCATGCGCCTGCCCGAGAGCGTTCTGTTGCAGACCGTGACTGGCGACTATGTCGAAGACGACATCTATTACGAATTGCTCGACCCGGCCGACATCGACATGATCTGCCGCCCCGACCAGAACGCGGTATTCCTGGTGCCCTGGGCCATCGAGCCCACCGCCCAGGTGATCCACGACACCTACGACAAGCAAGGCAACCCGATCGAGCTGTCGCCGCGCAACGTGCTCAAGAAAGTCCTCAAGCTTTACTCCGACAAAGGCTGGCAGCCCATCGTGGCACCGGAGATGGAGTTTTACCTGACCAAACGTTGCGAAGACCCGGACTTCCCGCTGCAACCGCCGATTGGCCGGTCCGGTCGCCCGGAGACCGGTCGGCAGTCCTTCTCTATAGAAGCGGCCAACGAATTCGACCCTTTGTTCGAAGACGTCTACGACTGGTGCGAGCTGCAGGAACTGGACCTCGACACACTGATTCACGAAGACGGCACGGCGCAGATGGAAATCAACTTCCGTCATGGTGATGCCCTGTCCCTGGCCGACCAGATCCTGGTGTTCAAGCGCACCATGCGTGAGGCCGCACTCAAGCACAACGTGGCCGCCACCTTTATGGCCAAGCCGATGACCGGCGAGCCTGGCAGCGCGATGCATTTGCACCAGAGCATCATCGACATCGCCACCGGCAAGAACGTCTTCTCCAATGAAGACGGGAGCATGAGCCAGCTGTTCCTCAACCACATTGGCGGCCTGCAGAAATTCATTCCTGAATTGCTGCCGCTGTTTGCCCCCAACGTGAACTCGTTCCGCCGCTTCCTGCCCGACACCTCGGCGCCGGTGAACGTGGAATGGGGCGAAGAAAATCGCACGGTCGGCCTGCGCGTACCGGATGCCGGCCCGCAGAACCGCCGTGTGGAAAACCGCCTGCCGGGCGCCGACGCCAACCCGTACCTGGCGATTGCCGCCAGCTTATTGTGTGGCTACATCGGCATGGTCGAAGGCCATGAGCCGAGCGCGCCGGTGGTGGGTCGTGGTTACGAGCGACGCAACCTGCGCCTGCCGTTGACCATCGAGGACGCCCTGGAGCGTATGGAAAACAGCAAGACCATCGAAAAATACCTGGGTCAGAAATTCATCACAGGCTATGTCGCGGTCAAGCGGGCCGAGCATGAAAACTTCAAGCGCGTGATCAGTTCGTGGGAGCGGGAATTCCTGCTCTTTGCCGTCTGATGCGCCGGGCGTGTGGGGCAACCCGCGCGCCCTTCACTGAAAAGTCTAGGAGATTGGTATGTCCAGCAACAACCCGCAAACCCGTGAATGGCAAGCCTTGAGCAGCGATCACCACTTGGCGCCGTTCAGCGACTTCAAGCAATTGAAAGAGAAAGGCCCACGGATCATTACCAAAGCCCATGGCGTTTACCTGTGGGACAGCGAAGGCAACAAGATCCTCGACGGCATGGCCGGCCTGTGGTGCGTGGCGATCGGTTACGGTCGCGATGAACTGGCTGACGCCGCCGCCAAGCAGATGAAAGAACTGCCGTACTACAACCTGTTCTTCCAGACCGCTCACCCGCCGGTGCTGGAATTGGCCAAGGCGATTTCCGACATCGCGCCTGCCGGCATGAACCATGTGTTCTTCACCGGGTCCGGCTCCGAAGGCAACGACACCATGTTGCGCATGGTCCGCCACTACTGGGCGATCAAAGGCCAGCCCAACAAGAAAACCATCATCAGCCGCAAGAATGGCTACCACGGCTCTACCGTGGCCGGCGCCAGCCTGGGCGGCATGACCTATATGCATGAGCAGGGTGACTTGCCGATCCCGGGCATTACCCACATCGCCCAGCCGTACTGGTTTGGCGAAGGCGGCGACATGAGCCCGGAAGAATTCGGCGTGTGGGCGGCCAATCAGCTGGAAGAGAAGATCCTTGAACTGGGCGTGGACAACGTCGGTGCCTTTATTGCCGAGCCGATCCAGGGCGCCGGTGGCGTGATCGTACCGCCCGCCACGTACTGGCCGCGCATCAAGGAAATCCTCGCCAAGTACGACATTCTGTTTGTGGCCGATGAAGTGATCTGCGGTTTCGGCCGTACCGGCGAGTGGTTCGGCAGCGATTTCTACGACCTCAAGCCGCACATGATGACCATCGCCAAGGGCCTGACCTCGGGTTACATCCCCATGGGTGGCCTGATCGTGCGCGATGACGTGGTGGAAGTACTCAACGAAGGCGGTGATTTCAACCACGGCTTCACTTATTCCGGTCATCCGGTGGCCGCTGCGGTGGCGCTGGAGAACATCCGCATCATGCGCGATGAAAAAATCGTCAGTCGCGTTCATGACGAAACGGCACCGTATTTGCAGAAACGTCTGAGGGAGCTGGCTGATCATCCGCTGGTGGGTGAAGTGCGCGGCGTGGGCATGCTCGGTGCGATTGAGCTGGTGCAGGACAAAGCCACGCGCAAACGTTACGAAGGCAAGGGCGCCGGCATGATCTGCCGCACGTTCTGCTTCGAGAATGGCCTGATCATGCGCGCCGTGGGCGACACCATGATCATTTCGCCGCCGCTGGTGATCAGCAAGGCCGAAATTGACGAGCTGGTGACCAAGGCTCGCCACTGCCTGGACCTGACTTTGGCGGCATTGCAGGGCTAAGTGCTAGGCTCAGTGCGCAGCGGCTTTCGAGCGTTGCGCATCGAGCAGTTATAAATGAGGCTTTGGTTGAAAGCTGGCCTCAGAACTTGCCAGACTGTCGCCCTGTTTTGTTGCCCTTTAGACGGGCCGCAGAACCTTGTAAGAACGTGGCCCAAAAAAGAAAAATTGGAGCATCACCAAATGAAGGCATTAGGTTTGAAGAACGCTGGCAAGACCCTCCTCGCCTTGTCCCTGATGGGCGCAATGGCGGGCGCGGCCCAGGCAGACGATAAAGTGCTGCACGTCTACAACTGGTCCGACTACATTGCACCGGACACCATCGCCAACTTTGAAAAAGAGTCGGGCATCAAAGTGGTGTACGACGTTTTTGACAGCAACGAAACCCTGGAAGCCAAGTTGCTGGCAGGCAAGTCCGGCTACGACATCGTCGTACCGTCGAACAACTTCCTCGCCAAGCAGATCAAGGCCGGTGTGTATCAGGAGCTGGACAAGTCCAAGCTGACCAACTACGACAACCTGAACAAATCCCTGCTCAAGGCCGTGTCGGTCAGCGACCCGGACAACAAGCACGCCTTCCCGTACATGTGGGGCTCGATCGGCATCGGCTACAACCCGGAGAAGGTCAAGGCCGCGCTGGGCGTGGACAAGATCGAATCGTGGGATGTGCTGCTCAAGCCTGAGAACATCGCCAAGCTGAAAAGCTGCGGCGTGAGCTTCCTTGATTCGCCTACCGAAATGTTGCCGATCGCGCTGCACTACCTGGGCCTGCCGACTGACAGCCAGAAGAAAGACGACCTCAAGCAAGCCGAGGCGCTATTCCTGAAGATCCGTCCTTCGATCGGCTATTTCCACTCGTCCAAGTACATCTCGGACCTGGCCAACGGCAACATCTGCGTCGCCGTGGGTTACTCGGGTGACATCCAGCAGGCCAAGTCCCGCGCGGCTGAAGCCGGTGGCAAGGTGAAAGTGGCCTACGACATTCCTAAAGAAGGCGCCGGCAGCTTCTTCGACATGGTCGCCATCCCTAAAGATGCCGAAAACGTCGACGCGGCCTACAAGTTCATGAACTACCTGCTGAAGCCGGAAGTGATGGCTTCGATCACCAACAGCGTACGTTTCCCGAACGGTAACGAGAAGGCGACCGCACTGGTCGACAAGGACATCACAAGCGATCCAGGCATTTACCCGTCAGCAGAGGTGCAGGCCAAGCTCTACGCCATTGCTGACTTGCCGGCGGCGACCCAGCGTGAAATGACACGCAGCTGGACCAAGATCAAGTCCGGTAAGTAACCGGTCTTCATTAACCACCGCGCCTGGCGCGGTGGTTAATGAAACAAATAAATGACAGAAAGTTTTGCCGGATCGGTTTATCGAGGGTAAGTTGCGCGCCGGTTTTGTTGCCGTGCAACAACTTTAAGGCCCAACTATTTAAGAGGACCTCCACTTGCCAATTTCTTTATTTCGCAAAGCCTTGCTGGTGGGTGCAGGTATCACGCTGGCTGTCAGCGTGCAGGCCGCACCGACTGTGCATATTTATAACTGGTCGGACTACATCGGCGACGACACCCTGGCCAACTTTGAAAAGGCCAGCGGCATCAAGCCCGTGTACGACGTGTTCGATTCCAACGAAACCCTGGAAGGCAAGCTGCTGGCCGGGCGTACCGGCTACGACGTGGTGGTGCCGTCCAACCACTTCCTCGGCAAGCAGATCAAGGCCGGGGCGTTCCAGAAGCTCGACAAGTCATTGCTGACGAACTACGCCAACCTTGACCCGGTGCTGCTCAAGCGTCTGGAAAAAAACGACCCGGGCAACCAGTACGCCGTGCCGTACCTGTGGGGCACCAACGGCATTGGCTACAACGTCGATAAAGTGAAGGAAGTGCTGGGTGTCGACAAGATCGATTCCTGGGCCGTGCTGTTCGAGCCGGAGAACATGAAGAAGCTGGCCACGTGCGGTGTGTCGTTCATGGACTCGGCGGATGAGATGCTGCCCGCGGTGCTCAACTACATGGGCCTGGACCCCAACAGCACAAACCCGGCCGACTACAAGAAAGCCGAGGAAAAACTGCTGAAAGTGCGTCCTTACGTGACCTACTTCCATTCGTCCAAATACATCTCCGACCTGGCCAACGGCAACATCTGCGTGGCCGCCGGTTTTTCCGGTGATGTGTTCCAGGCCAAGGCCCGCGCGGCCGAGGCGGGCAAGGGCGTGAACATCGCCTACGCGATTCCGAAAGAAGGCGGCAACCTGTGGTTTGACGTACTGGCGATCCCCAAGGATGCCGCCAACGTCAAGGAAGCCCACGCCTTTATCAACTATTTGCTGCAGCCTGAGGTGATCGCTCAGGTCAGTGATCACGTCGGCTACGCCAACCCTAACCCAGGGGCGGACAAGCTGATGGAACAATCGATACGCACCGACGAAGCGGTTTACCCACCGCAGGCGGTTCTCGATCGGACATTTGTCAATTTCGAGCTACCCCCGAAAGTGCAACGTTTGATGACCCGTAGCTGGACCAAGGTCAAGACGGGCAAGTAAGGCTCAGACTATCCAAGGTTCGCCCACATCGGGTGAGCTGCAAATTTTGTTGGGAGTTTCGTAAATGGCAGTTGCCTCCGGCGCCTATAAGAAAGCCCTCGAGGGCGACCAGACACCGAAAAAGGTGCTGGTCAAAATCGACCGGGTCACGAAGAAGTTCGACGAGACGATTGCCGTGGACGATGTGTCCCTGGAAATCAAGAAAGGCGAAATATTCGCCTTGCTCGGCGGTTCGGGTTCGGGCAAGTCCACCTTGCTGCGCATGCTCGCAGGTTTCGAGCGCCCGACTGAAGGGCGCATCTACCTCGACGGTGTGGACATTACCGACATGCCGCCCTACGAGCGGCCGATCAACATGATGTTCCAGTCCTACGCCTTGTTCCCGCACATGACGGTGGCGCAGAACATTGCGTTCGGCCTGCAACAGGACAAGATTCCCAAGGCCGAAGTCGACGCCCGCGTGGCCGAGATGCTCAAGCTGGTGCAGATGAGCCAGTACGCCAAGCGCAAGCCGCACCAGTTGTCCGGTGGTCAGCGTCAGCGTGTGGCCCTGGCGCGGTCCCTGGCCAAGCGCCCGAAACTGCTGCTGCTCGATGAGCCCATGGGCGCCCTCGACAAAAAGCTGCGCTCGCAGATGCAGCTGGAGCTGGTGGAGATCATCGAGCGCGTGGGCGTGACCTGCGTGATGGTGACTCACGACCAGGAAGAGGCCATGACCATGGCCGAGCGCATCGCGATCATGCACCTGGGCTGGATCGCCCAGATCGGCAGCCCGATCGACATCTACGAAACCCCCACCAGCCGCCTGGTGTGCGAGTTCATCGGCAACGTCAACATCTTCGACACCCAAGTGGTGGATGACGCCGAAGGCCACGCGGTGCTCAAGTGCCCGGACCTGGACCGCGACATCTACGTGGGCTACGGCATCGCCACCGCGGTGGAAGACAAGTCGGTGACCTACGCCATCCGCCCGGAAAAGCTGCTGGTCACCACCGAAATGCCGACCTGCGAGCACAACTGGTCCAGCGGCAAGGTGCACGACATTGCTTACCTGGGCGGCCACTCGGTGTTCTATGTGGAGCTGCCGAGCGGCAAGCTGGTGCAGTCTTTCGTCGCCAACGCCGAGCGCCGTGGGCAGCGTCCGACCTGGGGTGACCAGGTCTACGTCTGGTGGGAAGACGACAGCGGCGTGGTACTTCGCTCATGAATATGAAGAAGTTCAAGCGGCGCTTGGATCGTATAATCCCCAGTGGCAAGCAGGTGGTCATTGGGATTCCTTTCCTGTGGCTGTTCCTGTTTTTCGCACTGCCGTTTTTCATCGTATTGAAAATCAGCTTTGCCGAAGCCGATGTGGCGATCCCGCCGTACACCGAGATCTACACCTACGTTGAGCAGAAGCTGCAACTGGTGCTGAACCTGGCGAACTACAGTTTGCTGGCGGGCGATGAGCTGTATATCGCCGCGTACCTGGGCTCGCTCAAGATGGCGTTTTTCAGCACGCTGCTGTGCCTGCTGATCGGCTATCCGATGGCCTATGCCATTGCTTCTGCGCGCAAAGAGATGCAGACCGTGCTGGTGCTGCTGATCATGATGCCGACCTGGACTGCGATCCTGATCCGCGTGTACGCGTGGATGGGCATTCTCAGCAACAACGGTTTGCTCAATGGCTTCCTGATGTCCATGGGGTTTATCAACGAACCGCTGCAGATCCTTAATACCAACATTGCGGTGTACATCGGCGTGGTCTATTCGTACCTGCCGTTCATGATCCTGCCGCTGTATGCCAACCTGGTGAAACATGACCAGAGCCTGCTGGAAGCCGCATCGGACCTGGGTTCGAGCACCTTCAATAGCTTCTGGAAAATCACCGTGCCGCTGTCCAAGAACGGCATCATCGCCGGCTGCATGCTCGTATTCATCCCGGTGGTGGGCGAGTTTGTGATCCCGGAACTGCTGGGCGGCCCGGAAACCCTGATGATCGGTAAAGTGTTGTGGCAAGAGTTCTTCAACAACCGTGACTGGCCGGTGGCGTCTGCCCTGGCGGTGGTGATGCTGGCGATCCTGATTGTGCCGATCATCCTGTTCAACCGCAGCCAAGCCAAAGAGTTGGAGGGCAAGATATGAAGCGCTTCAGTTTCTCGAGTTTCATGCTGGTAGCGGGGTTGTTGTTTATCTACCTGCCGATGCTGATCCTGGTGATCTACTCGTTCAACGAATCCAAGCTGGTGACGGTGTGGGGCGGTTGGTCGATCAAGTGGTACGTGGGCCTGCTCGACAACACCCAGTTGATGGGGTCGGTGGCGCGTTCCCTGGAAATCGCCTGCTACACGGCGGTGGCTGCGGTAGCGCTGGGCACGTTGGCAGCGTTTGTGCTGACGCGCATCAGCCAATTCAAGGGCCGCACGCTGTTCGGCGGCCTGGTGACCGCGCCGTTGGTGATGCCGGAAGTGATCACCGGTCTGTCGCTGTTGCTGCTGTTTGTGGCGATGGCGCAGATGATCGGTTGGCCGCAAGAGCGTGGCATCGTCACCATCTGGATCGCCCACACCACGTTCTGCGCAGCCTATGTGGCGGTGGTGGTGTCGGCGCGGTTGCGTGAGTTGGACCTGTCGATCGAAGAAGCGGCGATGGATTTGGGTGCGCGGCCGTGGAAGGTGTTCTTCCTGATCACCATCCCGATGATTGCACCGTCGCTGGCTGCGGGCGGCATGATGTCGTTCGCGCTGTCGCTGGATGACTTGGTACTGGCCAGCTTTGTGTCGGGGCCGGGTTCGACCACCTTGCCGATGGAAGTGTTCTCGGCGGTGCGCCTTGGGGTTAAGCCCGAGATTAACGCCGTGGCGAGCTTGATCCTGTTGGCGGTGTCGTTGGTGACCTTCCTGGTGTGGTTCTTCAGCCGCCGTGCCGAAGAACACCGCAAGAAGGCTATCCAGCAAGCGATTGAAGAAGCGGCGGCGGATGGCTGGAAACAGCCGGACAAGCGCCGGGCGCCTGCACCGGTCTAACTGACGGAACGCGGTAAAAAATGTGGGAGCTGGCTTGCCTGCGATGAGGCCGTGCCAGTCGACTCATCTGTCGACTGATACACCGCTATCGCAGGCAAGCCAGCTCCCACAGTTGATTGCATTTCAGGTCAACTAAGCCACCCACGGCGACTTGCGGATCACCTCCACAAAATTCATCGGCTTGAACCCCGGCTCCTGATCCACCAACACGTCAGTCTTCACGTTGCCAAACGTGGTCTGCGGGCGATGGCGCAAGCCGTCGGCAAACGCGCAAATGATGCACTCCTTGAACCCTTCTCCACGTGGATGCGCATGCACCACGGCTTCGCGCTGCACGCTGGAAAACGCGGCGTAGTCCATGCCCAGCACGTCCATCTCCACGCCGGCCGTCACCAGCGCCACGGTCGGGCGCAGATGCTGCGGCACGCCCGGTGTGGTGTGCAGGGCGATGGATAACCACACCTGTTCGATGTCGTCATCGCTCAGGCCGTAAGGCTTGAGGAAGGCCGCGGCTGCGTTGGCGCCGTCCACTTCAAAGCGCTCGTTGTCACTGCGATGGCCTTCGACCAAGCCAAGGTCATGAAACATTGCGCCAACGTAGAGCAACTCCGGGTTGTAGGCGAGTTGCTTGCGTTCACCGCTCAATGCGCCAAACAGGAACACCCGGCGAGAGTGGTGGTAGAGCAGGTTGGATTCGACGTCGCGGATGTATTCGGTGGTGGCCTTGGCCAGGGCGCTGTCAGGGATCTGGATGCCGGCGATGGTGGTGGTCATGGTCGTTCTCCTCTGGGAAGCATCCAGTCTGGTCGTGTGCCCGTGGAGGGGCTAGCACGGCGAGGGAGCGATGTCGGCCAATGTGCAGCCACATCGTGCCAAGGCAAAATCAGCTAGGGTGTAGCAGGCGATTGATCCTTTGAAGCCTGCGAAAATCAAAAATGTGGGAGCGGGCTTGCTCGCGAATGCGGTGGTTCAGTCACCGAATTTATTGGCTGATCCACCGCATTCGCGAGCAAGTCCGCTCCCACAGGGGTTTGTGTTCATCCAATCAAAGGTGTGTTGTTCATGGGCAAAACCGTTGCCATCCTGATTTTCCCCGGCGTCCAGTCACTGGACGTGACCGGCCCCATGGATGTGTTTTGCGAGGCCAACCGGTTTCTAGCGCCTGAGGACCATTACCAGCTTGAAGTGATTGGCCTTGGCCTCGGCACCATGGCCGCCTCCAACGGTCTGTCATTGCAGGCCCACCGGCACTACAGCGAAGCCCTGCACGCCTATGACCTGCTGCTGGTCGCTGGCGGCCCGCAGTTACCCTTCGAAGACTTCGGCACGCAGTTCGATGATTGGTTGCGGGGCGCCGCGGCGCGTGCGCAACGCTTCGGTTCGATCTGCAACGGCGCGTTCATGCTGGCCCGAGCCGGGCTGCTGGATGGGAAAACCGTCACCACCCATTGGAACGACGCGGCTGATCTGGCGCGCCTGTGCCCCACCGCCCAGGTTGAGGCCGACCGCCTCTACGTGCAGGACGGCAACCTCTACACCTCGGCCGGGGTCACGGCGGGTATCGACTTGTCGCTCTATTTGCTGGCTCAGGACCACGGCCCGGAAGTCGCGCTGAGCGTGGCCAAGCGCTTGGTGGTGTTTACCCAGCGTTCGGGCGGGCAGTCGCAGTTCAGCCCGTTCCTCACGCCCCACGCCGAAACCACCTCGGCGGTGGCGTTGGTGCAGCTGTACGTATTGGCGAACCTGACCGGCGACCTGAGCATTGCCGACCTGGCCGAGGCGGCCAATATGAGCCCGCGCAATTTCTCTCGGGTGTTTGCCCGTGAGGCACGGATAACGCCAGCGGAGTTTGTCGAGCGGGCGCGGGTGGACGCGGCGCGGGTGCTGCTCGAAAGCAGCCACGCACCGCTGAAAACAGTGGCGTATCAATGTGGCTTTCGCGACGCCCAGCACATGCGCAGTGTGTTCAACCGCCGGCTGGGCGTGACGCCACAACAGTTCCGGCTTAACTTTGCGGCGCCGGTTTGAGCGTGTCGTAGGCTTCCAGCGCACGCAGCGAGTAGATGTATGCCGCGCCGGCATTCAGCGAAATGGCGGTGGCCAATGTGGCGGCAACCTCTTCGCGGGTCGCGCCGGCCTTGATTGCGGCGTCGGCATGCACGCCGATGCAACCGTCGCAGCGGGTGGTGATGGCCACGGCAATGGAAATCAGCTCACGGGTCTTGGCGTCGAGTACATTGTTTTCCTCGGCAGCCTCGCCCAGCGCCATGTAGGCTTTGACCATCTTCGGGTTGCTCTTGCCCAGCGCGCCAAAGGCTTTCTTCACGGTAGGCAGCAAGTCGGACCAGTTATTGAACATTGCGGTAACTCCTCAACAGGTTGGGTGTGAAGCCAGTCTGTTCTGTTTGAGGTTGGGGTTATTGTTCAATCCGCTCATCTTTTTGACCGATGCTCGCAAATGAATTCGATCGACACCCTTATCGCGCTGGCTAACCTGCGCGGCAGTCTGGATTTGCGGTGCCAGTTCCAGGGCGACTGGGCGCTGGAGCATGCACCCGAGAATCTCGGTGTGGCGCCGTATCACATCGTGCTAAGTGGCAGTTGCCGCGCGGAACTGTCGGGCGGGCAACAAGTGACCCTGGCGGAGGGTGACATCTTGCTGATGCCTGGCGGCGCCACGCACTTGCTGCGCAGCCAGGGCGCGAGGATCAGGCCGATGCAGCCGCGGGTGATCGAAGGCGGCGTACTCAAGGTGCACCGCCTGGGCGGTGACCAGCCGGATTTGGACATGCTCTGCGGCAGTTTTCACTACAACCGCCAATCGCTGTTGTTCGGTGCGTTGCCGGAGTACTTGGTGGTGTCCAGCCGAGAATGGCAGGCCGATGGGCAATTGGCAGCGTTGATTGGGTTGCTGCGCAGCGAGGCGGACGGCGAGCAGCTCGGCGCACGTTCGTTTATCGATGCACTCTCTTCAGCGTTGTTCACCCTGATCCTGCGTGCCTGGCTGAACCGCCAGGCGCCAGTTGCCGGCACCTTCGCGCTGCTCGCTGACAAGCGCCTGAGCAAGGCCTGGCAGGCGATGCTGGCCGACCCCGGGCACGAGTGGACCATCGACAGCCTGGCCACCGCCGCGACGATGTCGCGCGCTACCTTCATGCGCGGGTTTGTAAAAGTGGCGGGCGTATCGCCCTGGGTGTTGCTGACCCAGTTGCGCATGGAGCGGGCATTCAACCTGCTGCGCCAGTCACGCCTGAGCCTGCTGGATATCGCCGCCCAGGTGGGTTACCAGTCCCAGGCGGCGTTCAGCAAGAAATTCAAGGAAACCTATGGTGAGGCGCCGGGACGGGTGCGGGCACGGTAGCCGCCGCACCACCGGTCAAAGTGTGGGAGCTGGCTTGATCGGGTTTACAGGCCGCTATCTCGCAGGGAGTAATTTAAGAGTGCCTCGCATATTCGCCGTCACTTCCTCATCACTGAAATGCGCCTGCTCATAGCCACCTTCGATGTAGGTTTCTGCCTGGTCGCCATAATGCTTGTCGAACGGTACCCCACTTTGCCCGACCGGGTTGATGGTCAGTGCGTGAGCCGCATCGGCGAAATCGATCAGGCGGCGGGTGGAAGGCCCGTAGGTCACGGGCCACGGTGCCGGGCCGATAGGGGCCGACTGGTTGTTGGGCACTTCGTGGGTTCCCGGCGCCGGGAACGGGCCGACATTCACGATCAGGTCCAACGGTTTCTGCGAGCCCAGCGGGTGGCCATGGGTCAGGGTGTGGGCCTTGCCCCACTGCCATTGGCTTGGGTCATCGCCGAAAGTGGCTTTGAGGTGTGCGAGGCTGTTGTCCCAGGCGAGCTTGACGGTGTCGGCGCGCTTGCCGTCCCACCACGGCGAATCTGGCGCGGCGGCCAGGCGTGGCAGTGCGGCGTCGATCACGCGGGTGCTGAGCAGGGTCTTGAACATGGCGTCGCCGAGTTTCGGATGGAAGGCGGCGTCGGCCAGGTTGAACAGGAACTGGTTGAACAGCGTGGCGCTGGTGGAGTCCAGCGGGTAGTCACCTTTCCAGGCGGCCAGTTGCTCCACCAGTTTCAACTGCGCCGGGTCCTTGACCACTTCACGCAGCACCGGCAACAGCGGCGCCAGCAGGCGCGGGCCGAAGGCGGTGGCGGTGCCCAGTTGCAAGGCCTGGCTGTTGTCGACATCCCACTTCACGCTCTTGTCGCTCAACTGCGCGTTCAACTGTTGGCCACGGTCGGCCAGGTTGTAATAACCGGGGATCTCCATGCCGGTGGGCGAGACGGGTTGCGCGTTGGCCGACACCACGTAGCCACGCGCGGGGTTTTCTTCCTGGGGGTTGGCGCTGAAGGGGTAGAAGCCCAGCTTGTCGGCCTGTGTGCTACTGCCGTCGAGGATAAAGCCGGCATTGGTACCGGCCGGACGAATCGGCAATTGCGCCGCCGCCCACCAGCCGATATCGCCCTTGGCATTCGCCCACACAATATTCAGCCCCGGCGCAGACACCTTCGACGCCGCCGCGCGCGCCTTGGCCAGGGTGTCGGCGCGGTTGAGCTGGTAGAAACCTTCGAGGATCGGGTTCTGGGTGTCGAGGAACGCCCACCACATGGCAATCGGCGTCTTGCCGGCACTCTCGCCGAGCACGTCATTGATGATCGGGCCGTGGGGTGATTGGCGCAGGGTCAACGTCACCGGCGCTTGGCCTTTCACCGCAATCTGTTGCTCGGTGCTGGTCATGTCGACCCACTGGTCGTGGTACCAGACCTGATTGGCGTTTTCCGGGTTGACCTTCTCGGCGATGAGGTCGAGGTCATCGTTCTGGAACATGGTCAGGCTCCAGCCGAAATCCAGGTTGTGCCCCAGGAACGCCACCGGCACCAGCGCGTTGTGATAGCCATACAGCTCAAAGCCCGGCGCCGACAGCTGCGCCTCGTACCACACCGACGGCACCGAGAAGCGAATATGCGGGTCACCGGCCAGCAACGGTTTACCGCTCTTGGTGCGGTTGCCGCTGATGGCCCAGGCGTTGCTGCCTTCGAACTGCGGCAAGCCATTGTCGGCCAAGGCCTGTTCGCTCACGGCGGCGATGGCGCCGAGGGTTTGCCAATCGCTGGCGGCGAGGTTGAGGGCGCCCTGAGGTTGCCAGTCGAGGTCGAAGACTTTCAGGTAGTCGCTGCCCAGTTGATCGCGTACGTAAGTCAGCAGAGGCTCGGTACGAAATGCGGCAGCAAAGCTGTAGGCCATATACCCGGCGACGCTGATGCTGTCCTCGGCGGTGAACGGCCGCTTGGGGATGCCCAGCACGTCGAACTCCATCGGGCGGGCGTGGCTGTCTTGATATTGGTTGATCCCGTCCAGGTAGGCTTGCAGGGCCTTCCAGTGCGCCGAATCATGATCCAGCTGCGCCACATAAGTGGCGGCGCGGTCACGAATGCGCAGGCTGCGGAACAGCTTATCGGTCTCCAGCAGCTTGGGCCCAAGCACCTCGGCCAGCTCGCCACGGGCCAGGCGCCGCATGATCTCCATCTGGAACAAGCGGTCCTGGGCGTGCACGTAGCCCAGGGCGCGATACAGGTCGGTTTCGTTCTCGGCACGAATATGCGGCACGCCACGGTCGTCGTAGCGCACGGTGACCGAGCCTTGCAGGTTGGCCAGCTCAACCGTGCCCTGGCGGGTCGGCTGCTTGCTGTACACGTACCAGCCGGCGCCGAGAGCCGCCAGCACTACAAGAACCGCGAGAGTCCGCAAGACGCGCTTCATGAACATTCCTTACCAAGAGAGGGGTGGCGAGTTACGAGCCTTTTGGCCAGGAACAATAGCAGCCCACCGCCAGGGTGTGCGTGGCATTCACCTCGCGCCCCGCTCCAAGGGCCTTCAAGATCGGCTCAATAAAACTGTTGCTGGAATTGCACGTCAGGCCTTCGCTGTAGGGCCCGAAATACGCGAGTTTGCCGCTGCGATCCCAAATGCCCACCGCCGGGCTGGCGGGCACTTGGTCGGCGCCGGGCAGGGCGGTGAGGGTTTTCATTGTGCGCAGGTTGTCAGGCAGTTGGCCGTGGCTGCCGGGTTTTTGCAGCGCATAGAACTCGACGCCTTGGGGGGCGTAGTGCTCGATCAGTTCGCCCAGGTGTTGTTGGTTGCCGACATTGCACGGGCAGGCCGGGTCCCAAAAGTGGACCAAGCGGATCGGGCCTGGGCCGGCGAGCTCGGCCGGCAGCTTCAATGGGTCGCCGGAAAACACCGCCGTGTGTTCGCTGAAGGCGCGCAGGTAGCGGCCCTGGAACCAGTCATACGCGGCCCACAGCACGCCGGTGCAGATAACCACGATAAGGCTGGCGAACAGGGCGGTGCGGTAGGGCTGTCGCATTCAGATGTATCCTCAGAGGTCGCGTAGCTTGCCATGCTTGTCCTGACAGATGAATATCGCAGCTCGATATTCATCTCTGCCGTAAGTCTGGAACCCTTTATGCCTGTGACCTTTGACCCCGATCATCTGCGCGAAAGCTTGCGGCCCCTGGTGGATGCGCAACCGCTTTCAGCCGAGGCGCGGGTCTACCAGCGTTTCTACGGGCTGGATCTGGCCGCGCGCGCAGTACCGGCGGTCAGCCGTCTGGGGCGTTTCGAGGTGGATGGGTTTCAGGTGGTCGCGCAGGTGTGGTGGCCGCCCAAGCCTGTGGCGACGATGTTTATGTTCCACGGCTTCTACGACCATATGGGGCTGTATCGCCATGTGGTGGACTGGGCGCTGGACCAGGGGGTTGTGGTGATCGCGTGCGATTTGCCGGGCCACGGGTTGTCCAGTGGCGAGCGCGCCAGCATTGATGATTTTGCGGTGTACCAGCATGTGGTGCAGGCACTGTTCGCCGAGGCCCAAGCGCTGCAACTGCCGCAACCCTGGCACCTGTTCGGGCAAAGCACCGGCGGGGCGGTGGTGGTGGATCACTTGCTCAACCATGGCGCCGACAGCCCGGCCCAGGGCAAGACCTTTCTGCTGTCACCGTTGGTGCGACCGCGTGCCTGGGGTTGGTCGCAAGTCAGCTATTACGTGCTGCGGCCGTTCGTCAAAGGCATTGCGCGGCGCTTCAGCGAGAACACCCACGATCCCGAGTTCAAGCCGTTTCTTGAGGCTGATCCGCTACAGCCGCGCCAACTGCCTACCGCCTGGGTCGGTGCATTGGCGCGCTGGATCAAGCGTATCGAGGCTGCACCGCGCAGTTTGCGGCGCCCGGTGATTGTGCAGGGTGAGGAAGACATGACGGTGGACTGGCAGCACAACCTGCAGGTGCTGCGCGGCAAGTTCGACAGGCCCGAGGTGTTGATGCTGCCGCGTGGCAGGCATCATTTGGCGAATGAGATTGCGGAGATTCGTGAGGCGTACTTCCGCTATTTAACGGACCACCTGAAGTAACGCGATGCAAATGTGGGAGCAGGCAAGCCAGCTCCCACACTTGTTACGGTGCCAAGCTTGAAGTGCTTTGGCCGACTGCCAGCCCTGCACGAATCGCCGCCAACGCCGCCTGGTAATACGCCTTACCTTCCGACGACTCCGCAAACGTAGCGAATTCTTCCAACTCCGGGTCAGATAAATCCCGATAAACGTACAGCAGCGTGTTGTTCAGATCCTTGTCGATCTGCTGCATCAACCGCTCACGCTGGCCATTCAACATGCCCTGGGCCTGACCGCCGCCCAACAGGCCGGGGATCATCTGGCTCAGGCTGTCGGCCGCCACGCCGGCAATCGCCAGGCTGACTTCCGCACCAGCCTCACGGGCTGGCAAGGCCTGGGCCAGGTGGCCGATGATCAGGCTGCGGGTGGCGTCGGCTTGGATTTTTGGCAGGCCCTGAGCGTTTTTCGCCAGTTGGTCGCGGCGCGTCGCCAGCAACTCGGCGGCGACAATCTTGCGGCCCAAGGGCGATTGAAAAAACGCCAGAGCAGGCTTCGGGTCCGCCAGGTTCTTGCGCAATTGCGCCTCGGCACGCTGGTCCATGGCCTGGGCGGCAAAGCGTTTATTGCTGTTGTCCACCAGCGCCTGATACACCGCTGGCGGCAGGCTGTTGCGGTAGCGTTGCTGGGCCGCACTGAGGGCGTCATTGAAATGCGCACGTTGTTCGGCCCAGCCGGCGACCTTGTACAACTGGTCATGGCCGTCTGCCCAGGCGGGCAAAACGCAGAACATCAGCAAGGAAAAAAACAAACGACGCATATGGACTCCTGTCAGTCGGCCACTATTGTCCGTGTCGGGCGTAGGATTTGTCGAGAAGTCCTATCGGTCACCTGACTAAAGTGTATTCAGACGCTCGGCGGCTCTGTCGGATTCACAAGCGTATGGATACTATGCGCGCCATGCAAATACCCCTCGATCACCCGCTGTTGCAACGCATTGTCGACGACCTGGCCGAAAAAGGCTGGTCCCGACAAGACGGCTTTCTGCCCCAGGCTCTGACCCTGGAACTGGCGGCTGAGTGCCGTAAACGTGCGGCCGAAGGTGAATTGGCCCCGGCGGCGGTCGGGCGCGGACCGGCCCAAGAGATTCGCGAAGGTATTCGCGGTGACCATATCCAATGGCTGGAAGAGGGCGATGCAGCAGTCTGCGACACCTATATGGCGTTGATGGACAGCCTGCGCCTGGCAATGAACCGTGGCCTGTTTCTCGGCCTCGAAGACTTCGAAAGCCACTTCGCGATGTACCCGCCGGGCGCGTTTTACCTCAAGCACCTGGACCGGTTCCGTGACGATGATAGGCGCATGGTCTCGGCGGTGATCTACTTGAACAACGCCTGGCTGCCCGAGCATGGCGGCCAGTTGCGCATGTACCTCAAGGACGGCGTCGAATACGATGTGGTGCCCACCGGTGGTAGCCTGGTGGTGTTCCTGTCGGGCGAGGTGCCCCACGAAGTCATGCCCGCTACGCGCGAACGCCTGTCCCTCACTGGCTGGTTTCGCCGGCGGGGCAACGAGCCGTTTTGAGCATGGAAAAGATTCTGGTCAGCCGTTGCCTGCTTGGGCACAAGGTGCGCTACGACGGCGCGGCGAGCGGGCCGTTCGACCAACTGGCGGCGTGGCAAGCCGAAGGGCGAGTGGTTGCGATCTGCCCGGAAGTGTCCGGTGGCTTGCCAACGCCGCGCCCACCCGCCGAGATCTCGGGCGGGCAGGGTGCAGAGGTGTGGGAAGGCCGCGCCCAGGTGTTGACCGCCGAGGGCGAAGACTTCAGCGCTGCCTTTCTCGATGGCGCGAGCCAGGCCTTGGCGCTGGTGCAGCGCCATGACATCCGCATCGCCGTGCTCAAGGCGAATAGTCCGTCTTGTGGAAACTTGCTGACGTACGACGGCACCTTCAGCGGCGTGAAGGTGAGCGGCGAAGGCGTGACGGCAGCGCTGCTCAAACAGCATGGCGTGCAGGTGTTCAGTGAGTTGGAGTTGCCTGAGGCGTTAGTAGCGCTGGCGCAGCTATCGAAACCTGTGTAGGTCAAAATGTGGGGGCTGACCGAGTCAAATCCGAAAAATCACTGTGCCTTGGCTACCGGGGTCTCGCTCTCAAGCCACTTCTGGGCCAATGCCTTCAATCGGCCATCTGCCTTCACCCGCCCCAGCGCCTTATCCAGACTCGCCTTGAATGCCGGGTTACCTTTCTGGAACGGGATCGCCAACTCAGGCTTATCGCTGTAAGGCTCACTGAAATCGAACCGATCCTGCAGCTCGGCAGTCATAGCGATATGGTTGATCGCTACGTCGTACTTGCCGCTTTCCACACCTGGCAACAGGTCGGCATCATCGGTGGTGATAAATGACGGGCGCACGTCCATCTCTTTAGCCAGTTGTTCACCCAGTTCCACTTCGAAGCCGGTGAGTTTGTCGCCTTCCTTGAAGTTGAAGGGCGGGGTATTGGCTTCAAGGGCGATGCGCAGTTCGCCACGGTCATTGACGTCGTCGATCAGTTCGGCATGAGCCAAAGGGCTCAGAAGGGGAAGCAAAAGTAACAGGCCAGGCGAAAAGCGCATGGTCACTCCTAGAGAATTCGAATGTGCGAGGCGCCGTTCAGCATCGCTTTGCTATGGTGTTGAGTGCCTTGGACAGCAATTTGTCGCGAAGTTGTCATCAACCTACAGATTTCATGGAAAAACTGGAGAAGCGAATGAAAGCCTTTTTGTCCCGTGCCACCCTGGCCTCCTTGATGCTGGGTGCGTCTATGTTGGCTACCGCCGCAGACGGCATTCCGCGCAGTGCGCCGCCTGAAGGCGCCAAAGTATTCATCGTGTCGCCAAAAGACGGCGCCACTGTCGATAAAACCTTCACCGTCAAATTCGGCATGGAAGGTTTGAAACTCGCGCCTGCCACTGACCAGGCGCCAGGCACTGGCCACCACCATCTGCTGATCGACCAAAAAGAACTGCCTGACGCCAGCGTGCCCATCCCGGCCACCGACACCGTGATCCACTACGGCAAGGCCCAGACCGAAACCGAACTGACCCTCACCCCAGGCAAGCACACCTTGCAACTGGTGGCCGGCGACAAACTGCACATGCAGTTCAACCCGACTGTAGCGTCGAAAGTCATCACGGTTAACGTTAAGTAAGATTTGTTCAGATGAAAAAAAGGGAGCCCCGAGGGGCTCCCTTTCTCGTGGTGCGATCGAAACCTTAGAACAACACGCGGCTACGAATCGTGCCGTTGATGTGCTGCAGCTTCTCTTGCGCCAGGTCCGAGTACTCGGCGTCGACGTCGATGACCACGTAGCCGACCTTCTCGTTGGTCTGCAGGAACTGACCGGAGATGTTGATGCCGTTTTCCGCGAAGACCTTGTTGATCTCCATCATCACGCCAGGAATGTTCTGGTGGATGTGCAGCAGACGGTGCTTGCCAGGGTGGGCCGGCAGCGCCACTTCCGGGAAGTTGACCGAGGACACGGACGTACCGTTGTCGCTGTACTTGACCAGTTTTTCCGACACTTCCAGGCCAATGTTGGCTTGGGCTTCAGCGGTGGAACCGCCGATGTGCGGGGTCAGGATCACGTTGTCCAAGCCACGTAGCGGGCTTTCGAAGATGTCGTCGTTGGAGCGCGGCTCCACCGGGAACACGTCGATAGCGGCGCCGATCAGGTGCTTGTCCTTGATCGCGTCGGCCAGGGCGTCCAGCTCGACCACAGTGCCGCGCGCTGCGTTGATCAGGATGCCGCCTTTCTTGATAGCGCGGATTTCCTTCTCGCCGATCATCCACTGGGTCTCAGTGGTTTCCGGAACGTGCAGGGTCACGATGTCGGACATACCCAGCAGCTCGGTCAGGCTCGACACTTGAGTGGCGTTGCCCAATGGCAGCTTGGTCAGGGTGTCGTAGAAGAACACCTGCATGCCCAGGCCTTCCGCGAGTACCGACAACTGCGTACCGATCGAGCCGTAACCGACGATACCCAGCTTCTTGCCGCGGATTTCGAAGGAGTTGGCTGCGCTCTTGATCCAGCCGCCACGGTGGCAGGAAGCGTTCTTCTCAGGAATGCCACGCAGCAGCAGGATGGCCTCGGCCAGCACCAGCTCCGCAACGGAACGGGTGTTGGAGTACGGTGCGTTGAACACCGCGATGCCGCGCTCGCGCGCTGCGTTGAGGTCGACCTGGTTGGTACCGATGCAGAAACAACCGACAGCCACGAGCTTTTTGGCGTGGTCGAAGATCTCTTCGGTCAGCTGAGTGCGGGAGCGAATGCCGATAAAGTGCGCGTCGGCGATCTTTTCCTTTAACTGGGCTTCCGGCAGAGAACTGGTGATGTACTCAATGCTGGTGTACCCGGCAGCTTTCAGAACGTCGACAGCCGATGGGTGGACGCCTTCCAGAAGAAGGAACTTGATCTTGCTCTTATCGAGAGAAGTCTTGCTCATCTGCGTAAACCTGTATCCCGGAGAAAAATGGCAGGGAATCGGATCGAGTAAGCTGACCCGGACGGCAGGAAAGCCGTCACCGCAGAAACGCCCTTGGGCTCTGTCCTGCGGGGGCGGTATGCTAGCATACGCGCCCCGCTAAACACCTATTCCTGCGACGTGAAGCGTTCTCAGGATGACCATGAATTGTTCGAGAGTTCTGTCGATGACCCATCCTGCCCTGATTGATGAGCTGAAGACCCTGGTTGAGCCCGGCAAAGTGCTGACCGATGCAGACTCCCTGGAGGCTTACGGCAAGGATTGGACCAAGCATTTCGCACCCGCGCCGACCGCCATCGTCTTTCCCAAGACCATTGAGCAGGTCCAGGCCATCGTGCGTTGGGCCAATGCGCACAAGGTGGCGCTGGTGCCGTCCGGTGGGCGTACTGGCTTGTCGGCAGCCGCTGTGGCGGCCAACGGCGAAGTCGTTGTGTCATTCGACTATATGAACCAGATCCTCGACGTGAACCTCACTGACCGCACCGCCGTGTGCCAGCCGGGCGTGGTTACCAAGCAATTGCAGAACGTCGCCGAAGAAAAAGGCCTGTACTACCCGGTGGACTTCGCTTCGTCCGGTTCCAGCCAGATTGGCGGCAATATCGGCACCAATGCCGGTGGGATCAAGGTGATTCGCTACGGCATGACCCGTAACTGGGTGGCCGGCATGAAGGTCGTCACTGGCAAGGGTGATGTGCTTGAACTGAACCGCGATCTGATCAAGAACGCCACCGGCTACGACATGCGCCAGCTGTTTATCGGCGCCGAGGGCACCTTGGGCTTTGTGGTCGAAGCCACCATGCGCCTGGACCGTGCGCCGAAAAACCTGACGGCCATGGTGCTGGGGACCACCGATTTCGACTCGATCATGCCGGTATTGCACGCGTTCCAGAGCAAGCTGGACCTGACCGCCTTCGAGTTCTTTTCCGACAAAGCCCTGGCCAAAGTCCTCGGCCGTGGCGACGTGCCGGCGCCGTTCGAAACCGAATGCCCGTTCTATGCGCTGCTGGAATTCGAAGCCACCACCGAAGAAGTCGCCAACCATGCGCTGGAAACGTTCGAACACTGCGTCGAGCAGGGCTGGGTGCTGGACGGCGTGATGAGCCAGAGCGAAACCCAACTGCACAACCTGTGGAAACTGCGCGAGTACATCTCCGAGACCATTTCCCACTGGACGCCGTACAAGAACGACATCTCGGTCACCGTCTCCAAAGTACCGGCGTTCTTGAAGGAAATCGACGCGATCGTCGGCGAACACTACCCGGATTTCGAAATTGTCTGGTTCGGTCACATTGGCGACGGCAACCTGCACTTGAACATCCTCAAGCCGGAAAACCTCAGCAAGGATGAGTTCTTCGCCAAGTGCGCCACCGTGAACAAGTGGGTGTTTGAAACCGTCGAGAAGTACAACGGCTCAATCTCCGCTGAACACGGCGTGGGCATGACCAAGCGCGATTACCTGACCTACAGCCGCTCGCCGGTTGAAATCGAATACATGAAAGCAGTGAAAGCGGTGTTCGACCCGAACGGGATCATGAACCCCGGCAAGATTTTCGCTGTTTAACCGCCCCTGAAGGAGTCGTTTCATGAGCTACCAGCACAAGTATGTCGACGGCACCAACATCCACTTTCCGGTCGGTAAAGTGGTGTGTATCGGGCGTAACTACGCCGAACATGCCAAGGAACTGGACAACCCGGTGCCTACCGAGCCGTTGCTGTTCATCAAGCCGGGCAGTTGCGTGGTGCCGTTGGAAGGCGGTTTCAGCATTCCAACCGAGCGCGGCTCGGTGCATTACGAAGCGGAAATCGCGGTATTGATCGGCAAGCCTTTGTCGAACAAGCCCAGCCGTGAAGAAGTGCTCGACGCCATCTCCGGCTTCGCCCCGGCCCTGGACCTGACCCTGCGCGACAAGCAGGCCGAGCTGAAAGCCAAGGGCTTGCCGTGGGAAATCGCCAAGTCTTTCGACGGCGCGGCAGTCATCGCACCGTTCGTGGTGGGCAGTACGTTCCCGGACGTGACCGATATCGGCATCCGCCTGACCATCAATGGCGAAGTGCGCCAGGATGGCAACAGCGCGCAAATGCTCAACCCGATCATTCCGATGATCCAGCACATGGCCGGCTGCTTCTCGCTGCAAGCGGGTGATGTGATCCTCACCGGCACCCCGGCCGGCGTGGGCCCGCTGAATGTGGGTGATGAGCTGGTGCTGGAGCTGTCGGGTGTGAATCGCTTCGAAAGCAGCGTTCGCTAAACCCTGGCGAAACGCGGTTAAAAATGTGGGAGCGGGCTTGCCCGCGATGCAGGCACCTCGGTCATCTGACGTACCGAGTCGCCTGCATCGCGGGCAAGCCCGGCTCCCACAGGGTTTTGTGTGCGCCTGGAGTTTCCAGTTTTTTGCATTTTTTTCACACATCATCCGGATAATCCTCAGCCACTTGCACACGGGCACCTCGATCCTGTGCTATCACCTAACGCTGACTTTCCGGAAAAAGCACCCAATGGCCGTGCCCCTGCCTACCGTCACCCCCAAGCTGCGTTCCCGCCTTGCCCTGCGCTGGTATTCCTGGCTATTGCTGGCGGGCGTGATTGTGTACGGCGTTGCCTGGGCCATGCACTGGGATGATCGCGGCGTACTGTGGATGCTGGAACGCTTCGAAACCCCCGCCGAGCGCCAAGAGAGCGTGTGGCTGCCGGACTATCATGCCGTCATCGATGGCAAGCTTTTGCCGGGGATGGAGAAGGACGAGGCTTCGGACGTCTCCTACAACCCTCAGACCAAAACCCTGTTTTCCGTGATGGGCAAAAACCCATTCCTCGTCGAGTTGAGCCTGCAAGGCGATGTGTTGCGCAAGATGCCGCTCAATGGCTGGGATAACCCGGAAGGTATCACCGTGATGGAAAACGGTTTGATGGCGGTGGTCGATGAGCGCCAGCACACGGTGACCCTCGTCAAGGTCGTCGCCACCACCCAGCAATTGAACAAGGCTGACTTCCCGAGTTACGACCTGGGCCCCTCCAAGGATCAAAACAAAGCGTTTGAGGCCGTGGCTTGGGACAAGCCTAACCAGCAACTGGTGTTCGGTGAGGAACGCCCGCCGGCACTGTTTACCTGGAAAAGCGACGGCAGCCAGGCCCTGGTCGGCAGCAAGCAAAAGCTCGCCAGCACCGAGCTGGATATGCGTAACCTCTCGGCCCTGGCCGTCGACCCGCGGACCGGCCATTTACTGGTGCTGTCGGCTGATTCCCACCTGTTGCTGGAGCTGGACGAGAAGGGCGGGCAAGTCAGCTTCATGACCTTGCTCGGCGGTTTCAACGGCCTTAAAAACACCATTCCCCGTGCAGAGGGCGTGACCATGGGCGACGACGGCACGCTGTACATGGTCAGTGAGCCAAACTTGTTCTATCGCTTCGAAAAACAGAAATAACGGACAGATTGCGTCGGATATTTCTCTATCAGCGGCATTCGCCAGACACTGGGCTGCGTTTAAGTTTAAATTCAGACAGGCGTGATATTCATTCGCCACTTTTGAACTTGAGCCCCTCCGATGCGACGACTAGCCCGCCCCAAACCTATGTTCTTTATTCTTGCACTGATCGCCCTGGTCAGCGCCGGGGTCGTTGCGCAGCATTTTCGCCTGTTCGAGCGCGCTTGGTTCAACTGGCAAGTGTGGCGCAAGCCGGTGAATGAGCGCTCCATCGGCCTGGCGGACTATCGGGTAGCCCTGGAGGCCCAGGTGATCGAGGGGCTCAACGACGACGTCTCGGCTCTTACCTACGACCCAGTGCGCAAAAGCCTGTTTACCGTCACCAATAAAAACGCCGAACTGATCGAGTTGTCGCTGGAGGGCAAGATCCTGCGGCGTATTCCCTTGGTGGGATTTGGCGATGCCGAGGCGGTGGAATTTATCAGCGACAACACTTATGTCATCAGCGATGAGCGCCAGCAGCGCTTGATCAAGGTCCATGTGGATGACGACACCCAATTCCTCGACGCCGCCGATGCGGAGCAAATGACGCTGGGCCTGCACGTTGGCGGCAATAAGGGGTTTGAAGGCCTGGCGTACGACTCGGTGGGCAAGCGCCTGTTCGTCGCCAAGGAGCGCGACCCGATGCTGATCTATGAGGTCCATGGCTTTCCCCATTTCAAACCGGAAAAAACCTACTCGGTGCACGTGATCAACAACCCCAAGCGTGACGCCGGGCTGTTTGTGCGTGACCTCTCGAGCCTGCAATACGACGAGCGCAGCGGCCATCTCTTGGCGCTGTCGGATGAGTCGTTTCTGGTGCTGGAACTGGATATTGACGGTCGCCCGTTGAGCAGTCTGTCGCTGCTGAATGGGCGCCATGGCCTGAAGAAGCGCGTGCCCCAGGCGGAAGGGATCGCGATGGATGATGACGGTAACTTGTACCTGACCAGCGAGCCGAACCTGTTCTACGTGTTCAAGAAACCAAATCCCTGAAGCACCACAGAACCAAATGTGGGAGCTGGCTTGCCTGCTCCCACATAAAGCATAGCCGATGGGGTTAGGCCTTGAGGGTTTTCACACCGTCGGAAGTGCCCAGCAACAACACATCCGCCGGACGCGCCGCGAACAAACCATTGGTGACTACACCAACGATCGCGTTGATCTGCGTCTCAAGCGCCACCGGATTGGTGATCTGCATGTTGAACACGTCGAGGATGATGTTGCCGTTGTCAGTCAACACGCCTTCGCGGTACACCGGGTCGCCGCCCAGTTTCACCAACTCGCGGGCCACGTGGCTACGGGCCATCGGGATGACCTCAACCGGCAACGGGAACGCGCCGAGTACCGGCACCAGCTTGCTGGCGTCCGCGATGCAGATAAAGGTCTTGGCCACGGCCGCGACGATCTTCTCGCGGGTCAGGGCTGCGCCGCCGCCTTTGATCAAGTTCAGGTGTTCGTCGCTTTCATCGGCGCCGTCAACGTAGAACTCCAGGTCGCTCACGGTGTTGAGCTCATACACCGGAATCCCATGGCCCTTGAGGCGCGCGGCGGTGGCTTCGGAGCTGGCCACGGCGCCGTCGAATGCGCCCTTGTGCTGAGCCAGTGCATCGATAAAGCAGTTGGCGGTGGAGCCGGTGCCGACACCGACGATGCTCTTGTCGTCGAGTTTAGGAAGGATTAAATCGACGGCGGCCTGGGCCACTGCCTGTTTGAGTTGATCCTGGGTCATGCGGGCTCCGGAACGGGCGGGGAGTAAAGAGGGGCGCGAGTATAACCCAACAAAACCTCTGGATTCGTGTGGTCGCCCGGCCGAACGCTGGGTTAGACTCCTTGGCCCTGCCCATCCCGCCCAGTGATTTCCGCCGATGCTTGAACAGTACGTCAAAAAGATCCTCACCTCGCGCGTTTACGACGTTGCCGTAGAAACCCCGTTGCAGACCGCCCGCCAGCTTTCCGAACGGCTGGGCAACAAGGTCTGGCTCAAGCGTGAAGACTTGCAGCCGGTGTTCTCGTTCAAGATTCGCGGCGCCTACAACAAGCTGACCCAACTGAGCGCCGAAGAGCGTGCGCGCGGTGTGGTCACGGCGTCGGCGGGCAACCATGCCCAGGGCCTAGCCCTGGCGGCCAAGGTACTGGGGGTGAAAGCCACTATTGTCATGCCCAAGACCACTCCGGAGATCAAGGTCGAAGGCGTGCGCTCGCGTGGCGGCAAAGTGGTGCTGCATGGCGATTCCTTCCCGGAAGCTCTGGCCTACTCGCTGAAACTGGTCGACGAAAAAGGCTACGTCTACATTCACCCCTACGATGATCCACACACCATTGCCGGGCAGGGCACCGTGGCGATGGAAATCCTGCGCCAGCACCCGGGGCCGCTGGACGCGATTTTTGTACCGGTGGGCGGCGGCGGGCTGATCGCGGGTATTGCGGCCTATGTGAAATACCTGCGCCCAGAGATCAAAATCATTGGCGTCGAACCGGACGATTCCAATTGCCTGCAAGCCGCGATGGCGGCGGGTGAGCGCGTGGTGCTGCCGACCGTGGGCCTCTTTGCCGATGGCGTGGCGGTGGCACAGATCGGCCAGCACACCTTCGACATCTGCAAGGACTACGTCGATGAAGTGATCACCGTGAGCACCGATGAAATCTGTGCGGCGATCAAGGATATCTACGACGACACCCGCTCCATCACCGAACCAGCGGGCGCCTTGGGCGTGGCAGGTATCAAGAAATACGTCGAGACCCGTGGCGTTACCGGGCAGACCCTGGTGGCGATCGACTCCGGCGCCAACGTCAACTTCGACCGCCTGCGCCATGTGGCCGAGCGCGCCGAGTTGGGTGAAGGCCGCGAAGCCATCATCGCCGTGACCATCCCCGAAAAGCCCGGCAGCTTCAAGGCGTTCTGCGAGGCTGTGGGCAAGCGCCAGATCACCGAATTCAACTATCGCTTCCACTCCGGCAGTGAGGCACACATTTTTGTCGGCGTGCAGACCCACCCGGAAACCGACCCGCGCAGCGCGCTGATCACCAGCCTCACCAGCCAGGGTTTCCCGGTGCTGGACCTGACCGAGAACGAGCTGGCCAAGTTGCACATCCGCCACATGGTCGGCGGCCATGCGGCCCACGTCAGCAATGAAGTGGTGTTTCGCTTCGAATTCCCGGAGCGTCCGGGCGCCTTGTTCAACTTTCTTAACAAGTTGGGCGGGCGTTGGAACATCTCGATGTTCCACTATCGCAACCACGGCGCAGCAGACGGCCGTGTGGTCGCCGGCCTGCAAGTGCCGGCGGACGAGCGCCACCTGGTACCGGCAGCCCTGGAAGCCATCGGCTACCCGTACTGGGATGAAAGCGATAACCCGGCCTACACACTGTTCCTCGGATGAGCGACTACGCTGATTGGGGCGGCCTTAAGGAAGACGACACATGGAAACCCTGACCACCCTGAAAGTTATCCACATCGCGGCCACCGTATTGCTGCTGCTCAGCGGCCTGGGCTTGGCGTTGCTGGCCTGGCGCAAGCGCAGCGCCGGCCCGGCGGTGACCGTGCAACGCCCGTGGGCGTTCGTCTGGTTGTTGATGGGCATCTGCGTCGTCAGCATGCCGTTTACCGGTTGGTGGCTGGTGCACCTGACCGGCTGGCCGCTGGGCCAGACCTGGATCCTCGGTTCCAGCATCCTCTACACCGTGGCGGCGCTGGCGTGGTTCTGGCTGGTGGCGCGGCTTAATCGCCTGCGTAAGGGCGAGGGCGGCAGCTTGAACTTCACGTTGGTGCTGGCGGTAATCAGCCTGGTGGGGTTTGTGGCGATTGCCGGTTTGATGGGTGCCAAGCCTGTCTGAATGAGTGCCTACCTGCTGCTGAAAACCCTGCATATTCTCTCGTCGACCGTACTGTTCGGGCTGGGCGCGGGCTCGGCTTACTACGCGTTACGCGCCTGGCGTACCGGCAACGTGGAAGTGATCGCCGTGACCTTCAAGCACTTGGTGTTCGCCGATTGGGCGTTTACCGCGACCACGGCGCTGTTCCAGCCGTTGAGCGGGATTGGCTTGATGCATCTGGCGGGCTGGTCGCTGCAGCAGAGTTGGTTGCAGTGGACGTTCGGTTTGTATGTGCTGGCGGGGATCTGTTGGTTGCCGGTGGTGTGGTTGCAGATTCGCGTGCACAAGATGGCGGAGCGGGCGTTGCGGGAGGGGACGGCGATGCCGATCAAGGCCACGACCTATATGCGCTGGTGGTTTGGCCTGGGGTGGCCGGCGTTCCTGGCGTTTATGGCGATTTTCTACTTGATGGTGGCCAAGCCTATGTAGTGAGCGGGCTTGCCCCGCGCTGGGTGGCGGAGCCGCCCCAAACCAGGCGAATTGGATTCATCTGGAATTCGGCATTGTCTGTATTAGGGCTGCTTCGCAGCCCAGCGCGGGGCAAGCCCGCTCACTACAGGTCAGCTGCGCAACGTGATGACCGGCCAGCCACGCTTCTCGGCCTCGGCCCGCAAATTCGGGTCCGGATCCACTGCCACCGGATGAGTCACTTGCTCCAGCAGCGGTAAATCATTCATCGAGTCGCTGTAGAAGTAACTGTCTTCCAGGCTGAACCCGGTCTCTGCCAGCCAGCGATTCAAACGTGTCACCTTGCCCTCGCGAAAGCACGGCACGTCGGTGCTGCGCCCGGTATAACGGCCGTTTTCCATCTCGCACTCGGTGGCGATCAGGGTTTCCACGCCCAGGCGTGCGGCAATCGGCGCGGTGACGAAACGGTTGGTGGCGGTGATGATCACCAGCGTGTCACCGGCGTCGCGGTGCTTGGCCAGCAGTTCGGCGGCCAGCGGCAGCATCAGCGGCTCAATGCAGTCGCGCATGAAGTCATTGTGCCACTCATCCAGTTGGGCCATCTCAGTACGGCCGAGGATTTCCAGGCTGAAGTTCAGGTAGGCGGCATTGTCCAGCTTGCCGGCCAGGTAATCCTGGTAGAACTCGTCGTTGCGCGCCTTGTAGGCGATGGGGTCGAGAATCCCGCGTTCACAGAGGTAATCGCCCCAGGCGTGATCGCTGTCACCGCCAAGAAGGGTGTTGTCCAAGTCGAATAAAGCCAGGCGCATTGCAGTTACTCGCTGAAAAGTCTGTAAAAAGGCGTCCAGAATACGGTCTTTTCACAAGAGTGCACATAAGGTAAGAAGCCTCGTTGCCGCTGGAACAACCTTTGTGGAACAATGCGGCGACATGCGTTTGCGAGGTTGTTGCCGTGATCGACCCCGATGGTTTCCGTCCTAATGTCGGGATTATTCTTACGAATGATGCCGGACAGGTGCTATGGGCTCGCCGAATCAACCAAGATGCCTGGCAGTTTCCTCAAGGCGGAATCAACCCCGACGAAACCCCTGAAGACGCCTTGTACCGTGAGTTGAATGAAGAAGTCGGCCTTGAGCGTGAAGATGTGCAGATTCTGGCCTGTACCCGTGGCTGGTTGCGCTATCGTTTGCCGCAACGCCTGGTGCGTACCCACAGCCAACCGCTGTGCATCGGCCAGAAGCAGAAATGGTTTCTCCTGCGCCTGATCTCCGACGAGCAGCGGGTGCGGATGGATTTGACCGGTAAACCGGAGTTCGATGGCTGGCGCTGGGTCAGCTATTGGTACCCGTTGGGCCAGGTGGTGACATTCAAGCGCGAAGTGTATCGTCGCGCTCTCAAAGAGCTTGCCCCGCGCCTTTTAGCGCGCGACTGACGACGGAGTTCGACCCCGAGCCATGCTCAATACGCTGCGCAAGATCGTCCAGGAAGTTAACTCCGCCAAGGATCTCAAGGCGGCGTTGGGGATTATTGTGTTGCGCGTCAAGGAAGCCATGGGCAGCCAGGTCTGCTCGGTTTACCTGCTGGACCCCGAGACCAACCGTTTTGTGCTGATGGCCACCGAGGGCCTGAACAAGCGCTCCATCGGCAAGGTCAGCATGGCGCCCAATGAAGGTCTGGTGGGCCTGGTGGGGACGCGTGAAGAACCCCTGAATCTCGAACATGCAGCCGATCACCCGCGTTACCGCTACTTTGCCGAAACCGGCGAAGAGCGTTACGCCTCGTTCCTCGGCGCACCGATCATTCACCACCGCCGCGTTGTGGGCGTGTTGGTCATCCAGCAAAAAGAGCGCCGTCAGTTCGACGAAGGTGAAGAAGCCTTCCTGGTGACGATGAGTGCGCAATTGGCCGGGGTTATCGCCCACGCCGAGGCGACGGGCTCGATTCGCGGCCTGGGGCGTGAAGGCAAGGGCATCCAGGAAGCCAAGTTCGTCGGCGTGCCGGGCTCGCCGGGCGCTGCGGTTGGTACGGCGGTGGTCATGTTGCCGCCGGCGGACCTGGATGTGGTGCCGGACAAGACCGTCAAAGACATCGACGCCGAAATCAAACTGTTCAAGACCGCCCTGGAAGGCGTGCGCGCCGACATGCGCAACCTCTCGACCAAGTTGGCGACCCAGCTGCGGCCCGAAGAGCGCGCGCTGTTCGACGTGTACCAGATGATGCTCGACGACGCGTCCCTGGGTAATGAAGTCAAGACTGTGATCAAGACCGGCCAGTGGGCCCAGGGCGCGCTGCGCCAGGTGGTCACCGATCACGTCAACCGTTTCGAATTGATGGACGACGCCTACCTGCGCGAGCGTGCTTCGGATGTGCGTGACCTCGGTCGCCGTCTGCTGGCCTACCTGCAGGAAGACCGCACCACCAACCTGGTCTACCCCGACAACACTATCCTGATCAGTGAAGAACTGACCGCCACCATGCTCGGCGAAGTGCCGGAGGGCAAACTGGTGGGCCTGGTCTCGGTACTCGGTTCGGGTAACTCCCACGTCGCGATCCTGGCCCGTGCCATGGGTATCCCGACGGTGATGGGCCTGGTGGACCTGCCGTATTCCAAAGTCGATGGCATCGACATGATCGTCGATGGCCATCGTGGCGAAGTGTTTACCAACCCCAGCGACATACTGCGCAAGCAATACGCCGAGGTGGTTGAAGAAGAGAAACAGCTGGCGCTGGGCCTCGATTCGTTGCGTGAACTGCCGTGCGTGACCCTCGACGGCCATCGTGTGCCGTTGCTGGTCAACACCGGCTTGCTGGCGGACGTCGCCCGTGCGCAACAACGCGGCGCCGAAGGGGTGGGCCTGTACCGCACCGAAGTGCCGTTCATGATCAACCAGCGTTTCCCAAGTGAGAAGGAGCAGCTGGCGATTTATCGCGAGCAACTGCAGGCCTTCCACCCGCTACCGGTGACCATGCGCAGCCTGGACATCGGCGGCGACAAGTCACTGTCGTATTTCCCGATCAAGGAAGACAACCCCTTCCTTGGCTGGCGCGGCATTCGCGTCACGCTCGACCATCCTGAAATTTTCCTCGTACAAACCCGCGCCATGCTCAAGGCCAGCGAAGGCCTGAATAACCTGCGCATCCTGCTGCCGATGATTTCCGGCACCCATGAGCTGGAAGAGGCGCTGCACCTGATTCACCGTGCGTGGGGCGAAGTGCGCGATGAAGGCGCCGACGTACCGATGCCGCCGATTGGCGTGATGATCGAAATCCCGGCGGCGGTGTACCAGGCTAAAGAGCTGGCGCGGCAGGTGGATTTCCTTTCGGTGGGTTCCAACGACCTGACCCAATACCTGCTGGCCGTGGACCGTAACAACCCACGGGTGGCCGACCTCTACGACTACCTGCACCCGGCGGTGCTGCAGGCCTTGCAACACGTGGTGCGCGACGCCCATGCCGAAGGCAAGCCGGTGAGCATCTGCGGTGAAATGGCCGGCGACCCCGCGGCGGCGGTGCTGTTGATGGCGATGGGCTTTGACAGCCTGTCGATGAACGCTACCAACTTGCCGAAGGTGAAGTGGATGCTGCGTCAGGTCGAACTGAGCATGGCCAAGGATCTGCTGGCAGAGCTGATGACCATCGATAACCCGCAAGTTATCCACAGCTCGCTGCAACTGGCGCTGAAGAACCTGGGGCTGACGCGGATGATCAACCCGGGCTCCGCGAAGAGCCTCTGACTTCAGATGGTGGGCTTTTGTAGTGAGCGGGCTTGCCCCGCGCTGGGCTGCGAAGCAGCCCTAATACAATCACCGCATGCTTTCAGATAGAGCCGGTTAGCTGGTTTTGGGGCGGCTTCGCCACCCAGCGCGGGGCAAGCCCGCTCACTACAAGCTGAGTTCTACCTCGCCAAGTCGCCCACCATGCGGCCCAAAACTGCGCTCCACCATCCGCCGCGACCCATCTGCATTCACAATCAACGCCGTACTCGCCCGCGTGCCGTAACTCGGGCTGGCAATAAACACGCTCGACAACAAACTCTCAGTCGCCAAGCCCACCCCGGTATCCGGCAAATCCGCAAACGGCGCCGTCTGCGGATCACTCAAAATATCCAACAACGCCTCAGGCTGCGGGTCCTCCAGCATCTCGCTCAACGCCGCTTTGGCCTTGATCAGCTTGGGCCACGGCGTGTCCAGCCCGGCATTGGACAACCCATACACCCCGGCCTCCAAACGCGTCGGCTCAGTGTGATTAGCGTTGTAGTGCCACAACTCATTGCGCGTACCCACCAGCAGGTTAAACCCGGCATATTCAATCGATCGACCGTTAACATCGGCCAGATACGCTTCAATCGGCAACGAACCACTGAGAAACCGCGCCACTAACTCCCCGCGCGACTTACGTGCCGGCGGCTGGTGCGGGTCGCGGATATTGGTCAAGGCGGCAAAGCGCCCGTCGGCATTCACCCCCAGCCAGGTACCGCCTGCTTCCTGATCGCGGCCGGCGAAGACTTCGGGCACGTCCGGCCATTGGGCCAGCGGCAGGCTGGGGCGGGCGTAGAACTCATCACGGTTGGCCGCGACGATCAGCGGTTGGGCGTGGCCCGGCCGCCAGGCGAAAACAATCAGGCACATCAGGCGATTCCCTTTTGTGTTTTTTGCCACTCTACCGGCAGCAACGCAGGCGTTCCATCGTATCCAGTTGGGTTGCATGCCTTCCATCCGTTAACATGCCGGACTTGGTCTGGGGGCTCCCATGGAATTTCTGCTGTATTTGCTGCTCGGCGCCTGTGCGGGCGTGCTCGCCGGGCTGTTTGGCGTGGGCGGCGGGATTATCATCGTGCCGGTGCTGGTGTTCAGCTTCACCTTGCAGGGCTTTGATCCGCAAGTGCTGACCCACCTGGCCGTGGGCACTTCCCTGGCGACGATCATCTTTACCTCGGTGAATGCCGTGCGTGAGCACCATCGGCGTGGCGCGGTGCGTTGGCCGATCTTTGTGTGGATGACCGTGGGTATCCTGATCGGCGCAGGCTTTGGTGCACTGACCGCCGAGGCGATTTCCGGCCCCCACCTGCAAAAGATCATCGGCGTGTTTGCCTTGTTGGTGGCCGTGCAACTGGCCCTGGAGGTCAAGCCCAAGGCCAACCGAACGGTGCCGGGCAAGGTTGGCCTGACCATCGCCGGCACATTTATCGGCTGGGCTTCGGCGATTTTCGGGATTGGCGGCGGCTCGCTGACCGTACCGTTCCTGACCTGGCGCAGCGTGCCGATGCAGCAGGCTGTGGCCACTTCATCGGCTTGTGGCCTGCCGATTGCGCTGGCCAGTGCATTAAGTTTCATGATTCTGGGCTGGCATGACCCGCTGTTGCCCGCTCATAGTCTAGGGTTCGTGTATTTGCCGGCACTGTTGGGCATTGCCCTGACCAGTATGGTGTTCGCCCGTTTCGGCGCACGCCTGGCGCATCGGTTGTCGCCGCGTTTGCTCAAGCGGTTGTTCGCCGGGCTGCTGTTCTGTGTCGGTTTAAACTTTTTGTTGTAATGCAGGCTTAATCGCGCCCGGGCATGGTCCGGGCGCTATAACGAATGATTTAACGAGGAGTCGCAATGCTGCCTTACCCGCAGATCGACCCGGTGGCCTTGGCTATCGGTCCGCTGAAAATCCACTGGTACGGGTTGATGTACCTGATCGGCATCGGCGGTGCCTGGTTTCTGGCTTCCCGACGCCTGAACCGTTTCGATCCGACCTGGACCAAGGAGAAGCTCTCCGACCTGATCTTCTGGTTGTCGATGGGCGTTATCGTCGGCGGGCGCCTGGGGTATGTGCTGTTCTACGACCTCTCCGCGTACATCGCCAACCCGACGCTGATTTTCGAGGTGTGGAAGGGCGGCATGGCGTTCCACGGTGGGTTTATCGGCGTGATGATCGCCGCCTGGTGGTTTGGCCGGCGTAACGGCAAGTCGTTCTTCCAACTGATGGACTTCATCGCACCGATGGTGCCGATCGGCCTGGGCGCTGGGCGTATCGGTAACTTCATCAATGCCGAACTCTGGGGCAAGCCGACCGACCTGCCGTGGGCGATGGTGTTCCCGCCGTTCAGCGACCCGGCGCAATTGCCGCGCCACCCGTCGCAGCTCTACCAGTTCGCGTTGGAAGGCGTGGCACTGTTCCTTATCCTGTACCTCTTCTCGCGCAAGCCGCGCCCGACCATGGCCGTGTCCGGCATGTTCGCGTTGTTCTACGGGATCTTCCGATTCATCGTCGAGTTCGTGCGCGTGCCGGATGCGCAATTGGGCTACCTGGCGTTCGGTTGGGTGACCATGGGGCAGATCCTTAGCCTGCCAATGATCCTGGGCGGCCTGGGCTTGCTGTGGTGGGCCTACAACCGCCCGCAGCCTTTGAAGAACACCGCGCTTTAAATTCGAATGCCGAGGCCTGCAAGGTCTCGGCTTCAACGATACGGGTAAACAAATGAAGCAATATCTCGAACTACTGAACGACGTCATGACCAATGGATTGACCAAGGGCGATCGCACCGGCACCGGCACCAAGGCCGTGTTTGCCCGTCAGTATCGGCATAACTTGGCCGACGGCTTCCCGCTGCTGACCACCAAGAAGCTTCACTTCAAAAGCATCGCCAACGAGCTGATCTGGATGTTGAGTGGCAACACCAACATCAAGTGGCTCAACGAAAACGGCGTAAAGATCTGGGACGAATGGGCGACCGAAGAAGGTGACCTGGGCCCGGTGTACGGCGAGCAGTGGACCGCCTGGCCGACCAAGGATGGCGGCACGATCAACCAGATCGACTACATGGTCCACACGCTCAAGAACAACCCGAACAGCCGCCGCATCCTGTTCCACGGCTGGAACGTCGAGTACCTGCCGGACGAGACCAAGAGCCCGCAGGAAAACGCGCGCAATGGCAAACAAGCCTTGCCGCCGTGCCACCTGCTGTACCAGGCATTCGTGCACGACGGTCACCTGTCGATGCAGTTGTATATCCGCAGTTCCGACGTATTCCTCGGCTTGCCGTACAACACCGCCGCGCTGGCATTGCTGACCCATATGCTGGCCCAGCAATGCGACCTGATCCCCCACGAGATCATCGTCACCACCGGCGACACTCACGCGTACAGCAACCATATGGAGCAGATCAAGACCCAACTGGCGCGCACGCCGAAGAAGCTGCCGGAACTGGTGATCAAGCGTAAGCCTGCGTCGATCTATGACTACAAGTTCGAAGACTTCGAGATCGTGGGCTACGACGCCGACCCAAGCATCAAGGCCGACGTCGCGATCTAAAGATTATCTCGATCAAATGTGGGAGCGGGCTTGCTCGCGAAAGCTGTACATCAGATACACATTCAGTTACTGACACACCGCCTTCGCGAGCAAGCCCGCTCCCACATTTGGTCCGTGCTCACTTGAGTTAATGGCCGTGGCTTCTGCCCACATGTGAGGGCTCAGCCTCGCTCGCCGCCACACTCCCACTGACTTCCAGCCGCTGCAGAATCCCGCATTCCGGCCCGCCGCCACAGCGTTGGCGCAGGTCCAGCAACTGCTCCTGCAATGCCAACAACCCATCAATCCGCGCTTTCACGTGGTGGATATGCTCATCGATCAACGCGTTCACGTTTTCGCACTGGTCTTGGGGGCTGTCGCGTAGCCCAAGCAGGCTGCGGATTTCTTCCAAGGTCATGTCGAGGCTGCGGCAATTGCGGATAAAGATCAGCCGCTCGGTGTGTGCCTGGGTGTACACACGGTAGTTGGCCTCGGTGCGTGCCGGGGGCGGCAACAGGCCTTCCTTCTCGTAATAACGGATGGTTTCAACCGGGCAGTCGGTCAGTTTGGCCAGTTCGCCGATCTTCATTGCGGCAATCTCCAAATGGGTGCTTGACCCTATAGTGGCTACAGGGTCTTTACTTGGCAACAGGCACCTTTATGGACGCGACAGAATGAGCGATTCCCTCCACACCCCGCATAAACACGACCATGACCACGATCATGGCCCGAAAAAACTCACGCCTGTGCATGATCATGGCCACGGAGGCTCTTGCTGTTCCGGCACCCCAGCCCCTGCGCGGGTGCAACTGAGCGAAGCGCCCACCGCCGGCTCGCGCCTGAGCACTTTTCGCATCGAAGCCATGGACTGCCCCACCGAGCAGACGCTGATCCAGAACAAACTGGGCAAGCTGGCTGGTGTGCAGCAGCTGGAATTCAACCTCATCAATCGCATCCTTGGCGTCACCCACGACCTGCCAAGCACTGCGCCGATCATCGACGCGATCAAATCCATCGGCATGCAGGCTGACCCCATCGAGGAAGGCACTCCGGCCGCCGCGCCGCCCGCCAAGAAACCCTGGTGGCCGCTGGCGTTGTCCGGTGTGGGCGCGTTGGGCGCCGAAGTGCTGCACTTCACCAATGCCGCGCCCACGTGGGTGATCGCGGTGGTGGCGCTGATCTCGATTCTCAGCGGCGGCCTCACCACCTATAAAAAGGGCTGGATTGCCCTGAAAAACCTCAACCTGAACATCAATGCCCTGATGAGCATCGCGGTGACCGGCGCGATCCTGATCGGCCAATGGCCGGAAGCGGCGATGGTGATGTTCCTGTTCACCGTGGCCGAGTTGATCGAAGCCAAGTCCCTGGACAGAGCGCGCAACGCCATCAGTGGCTTGATGCAGATGACACCAGAGCAGGCCACGGTGCAGCAGGTTGATGGATCATGGGCTGAAAAAGAGGTCAAAAGCATTGATCTGGGTGCAATCGTGCGGGTAAAGCCCGGCGAGCGCATCGGCCTGGACGGTGAAGTCACTGCCGGCCAATCGACGATTGACCAGGCGTCGATCACTGGCGAAAGCCTGCCGATTGAAAAGGCCGTGGGCGATAAAGTCTTCGCCGGCACCATCAACCAGGCCGGCTCCCTGGAATACAAAGTCACCGCAGCGGCTAACAACTCCACTTTGGCGCGTATCATTCACGCGGTGGAACAGGCCCAAGGCGCACGGGCACCGACCCAGCGTTTCGTCGACCGCTTCTCGAAGATCTACACCCCGGCCGTGTTCCTGTTCGCGCTGGGCGTAGCGGTGATTCCGCCGCTGTTCATGGCCGGCGTGTGGTTCGACTGGATCTACCGCGCCCTGGTCCTGCTGGTGGTTGCGTGCCCCTGTGCCTTGGTGATTTCCACGCCTGTGACCATCGTCAGTGGCCTGGCGGCGGCGGCGCGCAAAGGCATCCTGATCAAGGGCGGCGTGTACCTGGAGGGTGGTTACAAGCTCGACTACCTGGCCCTCGACAAGACCGGCACCATCACCCACGGCAAACCGGTGCAAACCGATTACTTGGCGCTCTTCCCCAACATCGAAGACAGCGCACCGGCGCTGGCCGCCAGTTTGGCCGGGCGTTCCGATCACCCGGTGTCGCTGGCGATTGCCAACGCGGCTGTGGATAAAAACCTGCCGATGCACGTTGTGGATAACTTCGAAGCCTTGGCCGGGCGTGGCGTGCGTGGCGATATCAACGGCGAAACCTACCACCTGGGCAACCACCGCCTGGTAGAAGACCTGGGCCTGTGCTCACCGGAGCTGGAAGAGAAACTCTTCGCCCTGGAAAAACAGGGCAAGTCCGTGGTGCTGCTGCTCGACAAGTCCGGCCCGCTGGCGCTGTTCGCCGTCGCCGACACGGTCAAGGACAGCAGCCGTGAAGCGATCCAGCAGTTGCATGACCTGGGCATCAAAACCCTGATGCTCACCGGCGACAACACCCACACCGCCCAGGCGATTGCTGCCCAGGTCGGCATCGACCAGGCCCAGGGCGACCTGTTGCCTACGGATAAGCTGCAAGCCATTGAAGCCCTGTATGGCCAAGGGTTCCGCGTGGGCATGGTCGGCGACGGTATCAACGATGCGCCAGCCCTGGCCCGCGCCGAGATCGGTTTTGCCATGGCTGCAGCCGGCACCGACACGGCCATTGAGACCGCCGATGTGGCGCTGATGGACGATGATTTGCGCAAGATTCCGGCATTCATTCGTCTGTCGCGGCAAACGTCGAGTATCCTCAAGCAGAACATCGCCCTGGCGCTGGTGATCAAGGCGATCTTCCTCGCGGTCACTTTCCTGGGCATGGCCACCATGTGGATGGCGGTGTTCGCCGACATGGGCGTGAGCCTGCTGGTGGTGTTCAACGGCCTGCGCCTGTTGCGCAAATAATTGAGGTGAGGGTGGTGTGCTGAGTGCCGAGTTGAAGGCTTTTTTCATGGTCGCCCGCCTGGGCAGTATTACCCAGGCGGCGAAGAAACTCGGCCTGAGCCAACCCACCGTTACCACCCAGATCCGCAATCTTGAAAGCCAATACGGTGTTGAGCTGTTCTACCGGGGCGGCCGTCGCCTCACTGTCAGCGACGAAGGTGCGCGCCTGCTGCCGATGGTCAAGGCGCTGTTGCAGCAGGAAGCGGACATCGAGTTTTTCCTGCGCAACAGTGGCCAGGTCCAGGGTGCGCTGAGGATCGCCGCGACGGCGCCGTATTACATCCTCGACCTGGTCAAAGCCTTTCGCGAACGCCTGCCGCAGGTGGAGGTGTCGGTGGAAATCGGCAACTCCCAGCAGGTGCTTGAAGCGCTGGACGATTACCGCGTTGATGTCGCTGCGTCGTCGCAGCTGCTGGAAGACCCGCGCCTTATTCGCCGCGTGCTGGGCACCGACCCTTTGGTGCTGGCGGTGCATCGCAATCATCCACTGGCCAAGCTCGATCATGTACCGCTCACTGCGTTGGCCGGGCATACCTTGTTGATGCGTGAAGCCGGCTCCACCACGCGGCGCCTGACCGAAGAAATGCTACAGGGCGCAAGCGTAAGTTACGGCCCGCTGTTGGAAATCGGCAGCCGGGAATCGATTCGCGAGGCGGTGCTGCGCAATATTGGCATCAGCATCATTGCCCGCCAGGAAGTGCCGCATGATCCGCAGTTGCGGGTGTTGACCATCGAGAATGCGCCGCAGATCCCGGAGTATTTGTACTGCCTCAAGGAGCGCAAAGGCGCGCGGCTGCCGGCGGCGTTTCTGGGGTTGGCGCAGGAAATGTCACCGATTTAAGGTTGTGTGGTGGCCTTTGAATCGCCATCGCAGGCAAGCCAGCTCCCACAGTTGAATGTGTTCACCGATCAACACTGTGGGAGCCGGGCTTGCCCGCGATGAGCATGGGTATCTACATATCTAGAGCGAGCCTCTGCGTAGCAGCTGTCGAGCCTTGGCGAGGCTGCGTCAGCGGTGTGTCAGACAGACCGCAAACGCAGCCTCGCCAAGGCTCGACAGCTGCTACGCGATATCACATTTAGAATGTGTAGATACCCATGCCGCGATGAGGCCTGCCCAGGCAGCCCATCTCCATCAGTCCTACACAAATCCACGAATACCACTATCACTGCCTTTTGCCTTCCTGCCACACCAGCGACGCATTGCCTGCCTAGCATGGCCTTCATCAGTTTGATGAGGTGCCTCCATGAACACAGCCCTGACCCAACCCGGCGCGCCAATGAAGGTGCGCGGTATCCAGAAACGCTTCGGCGCTTTTACCGCGCTGGATAACGTCTCCCTGGACGTCGCCGCTGGCGAGCTGGTGTGCCTGCTGGGCCCGTCCGGCTGCGGCAAGACCACCTTGTTACGTTGCATCGCTGGCCTGGAGCGCCAGGACAGCGGCGAACTTTACCTGGGCAGCCGCGATGTTTCCCTGCTGCCACCCCAGGCGCGGGACTACGGCATTCTGTTCCAGTCCTACGCGCTGTTTCCCAACCTGACTGTCGAAGCGAATATCGGCTACGGCCTCGCCGGCAGCGGCCGCGATGAAGTGCGCAAGCGCGTCGGGCAGATGCTCGAACTGGTCGGCCTGGTCGGCAGTGAAAAGAAATACCCGGGCCAACTCTCCGGCGGCCAGCAGCAACGCGTTGCGCTCGCCCGGGCATTGGCGCCGGCGCCCTCATTGCTGTTGCTGGACGAACCGATGTCGGCCCTCGACGCCCGCGTGCGCGAACATCTGTGCACCGAGCTGCGCCAACTGCAACGCCGCCTGGGCATCACCACGCTGATGGTCACCCACAACCAGGACGAAGCCATGCTGATGGCCGACCGCATCGCGGTGATGAACAACGGCAAGGTCGAGCAATACGCCACGCCCCAGGAGATCTATGACCGCCCGGCCACCCCGTTCGTGGCGGAGTTTGTCGGTCAGGGCAACTGGCTGCCGTTCAGTCGCAACAGTGCCAGCCACGCGCAGGTCGGCGGGATGAACATGCGCTTGGCCGACGATGCTGGCATCGCCAAGTCCGGCCGTCTGTTTTGCCGCCCGGAAGCGATCAGCGTCAACCCGCCGGTGCATGAAGAAAACCTGTTCCCGGCCAAGGTCCGCGAGATCACCTTTCTCGGCAACCGCTGCCGCATGAGCTTTGAACTGGAGCAATTGCCCGGCCATCCGCTGCTGGCCGAAGTGGCTCCGGAAGCCATGCCGCGCCTGGGCGCCCAGGATATCTGGGTCGCCCTGCCGCCGCGCAGCCTGCAGGTGTTTGCCTGAGATGGCTGCTGTCATGACATTGCCTGAGCCGCGTCAGGTCTCCCGCGCCGAGCTGGGCGATCGCATTTTCGTGGTCGGCGGCAAACTGATTTGGCTTTTATTGCTGGGTATTGCCGTACTGCTGCCATTGCTGGCGATCTTCTGGCGCGGTTTCAGCAGCGAAGCCGGGCAGGGCGGCGGCCTGGTGGCGGCGCGGGAACTGCTCACCAGTGACAACTTCCACTGGCTGCTGGGCAATAGCTTGAAAGTTTCCCTCAGCGTCGGGGCCATCGTCGTACCGCTGGCCTACCTGTTTGCCTACGCATTGCAGCGTACGTTGATTCCCGGCAAGGCGATCTGGCGCGGCATGTCGCTGCTGCCACTGATGGCGCCGTCGATGTTGCCGGGCATTGCGCTGGTGTATCTGTTCGGCAACCAGGGCATGTTGCGCGGGCTGCTCTCGGACAATATCTACGGCTTCTGGGGCATTGTGCTGGGCGAGGTGATCTACACCTTCCCACATGCCTTGATGATTCTGCTGTCGGCGCTGTCCTTGGCGGATGCGCGGCTGTTTGATGCGGCCTCGAGCATGGGGGCCAGCCCGGCCCGGGCGTTCCGCAGCATTACCTGGCCGGCCACACGCCAGGCGGTGTTCGCTGCGTTCTGTCTGGTGTTCACCTTGACCATCACCGACTTCGGCGTGCCCGTCGTGGTCGGCGGCGATTATCAGGTGCTGGCCCTGGAAGCCTACAAGGCTGTGGTTGGCCAACAACAGTTCGGCCGCGGTGCGCTGATCGGCATGGTGTTGCTGCTGCCAGCACTGTTCAGCTTTGGTGTGGATGCCTGGCTACGCCGTCGCCACGGCGATTCCATGAGCGGTCGTGCCCAAGTCTTCCAACCGTTGCCATCGCGCCCAAGAGATGGCTGCTACCTGGCCATCGTGCTGCTGATCTGCGCCGTGTTGCTGCTGGTATTCGGCATGGCAGTGTATTCCTCGCTGGTGAAGTTCTGGCCGTACAACCTGTCGCTGTCGCTCAATCACTACCAGTTCGAAGATACCGCCGGCGGCGGCTGGCTGGCCTATCGCAACAGCCTGACCATGGCGCTGTGCACCGCGTTGATCGGCAGCGTGCTGATCTTCACGGGCGCGTATTTGATGGAAAAGACCAAGGGCCAGAAGGGCCTGAACCTGGCGCTGCGCATGCTCAGCTTTGTGCCGATGGCGGTGCCTGGGCTGGTGCTGGGCCTTGGCTACGTGTTCTTTTTCAACCTTAACGGCAACCCGCTGCATGTGTTCTACGGGACCATGACCCTGCTGGTGGTGTGCACCATTGCTCACTATTTGACCACCGCGCAAATGACCGCGACCACGGCGTTGCGCCAGCTCGACGCCGAATTCGAAGCCGCTGCGTTGTCGCTCAAGGCGCCGTTGTACCGCCATTACTTGAACGTCACGGTGCCGATCTGCCTGCCGGCGCTGCTGGACATCGTGCGCTACCTGTTTGTGTCGGCGATGACCACCGTGTCCGCCGCGATCTTCCTCTACAGCCCCGACACCATCCTTGCCGCCGTTGCCGTGTTGAACATGGACGACGCCGGCAACGTGGGCGGTGCGGCGGCCATGTCGACCCTGATCCTGTTCACGTCGGCCGGCGTCTCGCTGCTGCTGGCGTGGGCCTCACGTGGCGCGTTGCGCCGGTCCCAAGCCTGGCGCCAGACCGCGCCCGGCCAATAAACATCCCTGAAGGAGGTGCTCCATGTTCAAGCCCCTGGCGCTGGTCGCTGCCGTACTGACCGCATTCAGTCTGAATGCCTTCGCCAAAACCGAGCTGACGGTGTACACGGCCCTCGAAGCCGAGCAGTTGAAGACCTACAAAAAAGCCTTCGAACAGGCCAACCCGGACATTGAAATCAAGTGGGTGCGTGATTCCACCGGGATCATCACCGCCAAGCTGTTGGCCGAGAAAGACCGCCCGCAAGCCGATGTGGTCTGGGGCCTGGCCGCGTCGAGCCTGGCGATCCTCGATCAGCAGGGCATGCTGGATAACTACGCGCCCAAGGACCTGGACAAGATTGGCAAAAACTACCGCGACGCTGCCAACCCACCAGCCTGGGTCGGTATGGATGTGTGGGCCGCGACCATCTGCTTCAACACCGTCGAAGCCGAGAAACAGGGCCTGACCAAGCCGGTGAGCTGGCAGGACCTGACCAAGCCTGAATACAAGGGCAAGATCGTCATGCCCAACCCGGCCTCGTCCGGCACCGGTTTCCTGGACGTGAGCGCCTGGCTGCAAACCTTCGGCGAGAAACAGGGCTGGCAGTACATGGACGACCTGCACCAGAACATCGGCCAGTACGTTCACTCCGGCTCCAAGCCGTGCAAGTTGGCGGCGTCGGGTGAGTTCCCGATCGGGATTTCGTTCGAGTACCCGGCCGTACAACTGAAACGCCAGGGTGCGCCGCTGGATATCATCCTGCCCAAAGAAGGCCTGGGCTGGGACATTGAAGCCACCGCCGTGCTCAAGGGCTCTGCCCATGCCGACGCGGCGAAAAAACTCGCCGACTTCTCGGCCAGCCCTGCTGCCATGGACCTGTACAAGGACAACTTCGCCGTCCTTGCCCAGCCGGGAATTGCCAAGCCGCAGACTGAATTGCCGGCCGATTACGAGCAGCGCCTGATCAAGAACGACTTTGCCTGGGCCTCGAAAAACCGCGACAGCATTTTGGCTGAGTGGCGCAAGCGCTATGACGGCAAGTCGGAGAAGGTGGCGGGTCAGTAATATTTTCGTTTGGGCTGATGGCCTCTTCGCGGGCAAGCCCGCTCCCACATTTGAAGGTGTTCGCAAGTCAACGTGTGGGAGCTGGCTTGCCTGCGATAGCGGTCTCGAATTCAGGACATCATTCAATGACACACCACAGCGACCTGCTGATTATCGGTGCCGGCATCCTCGGCCTGTCTCACGCCTATGCTGCCGCCAAGCGCGGCCTCAAGGTCAAAGTCTTCGAACGTAGCGCCACACCATTGGGCGCCTCGGTGCGCAACTTCGGCCAAGCCCTGGTCACCGGCCAACCGCCGGGACCGATGCTCGACCTGGCGCGGGAAAGCCGAGACATCTGGGGGCATTGGGCCCAGGTAGCCGGGCTGCAACTCAAGCGCAACGGTTCGTACCTGTTCGCTCGCACCGAAGCCGAGGAGCATCTGCTGGAAGCGTTCTGCGCCGGTCGTGCAAAACAATACGGCTACAACGTCGAACTGCTGCAAGGTTCAGCAATGCGGGATCTGTACGGCGGCCAGTTCCGCCATCACCGCGCCGCGCTGCATGGCAAGGACGATCAGCAACTGTATTCCCGCGAAGCGATCCCGGCGCTGATCAACTACCTGGCGCAGGAACTGAACGTGGATTTTTACTTTTCCACCTTGGTGCGCGACGTCGAACCGGGCCAGTTGCACAGCACGGCGGGCAGCTTTCGTGGCGAGCAGATCATTGTCTGTTCCGGTCACGACTACCAAACCTTGCTGGCCGAAGCGATGGCCGAACTCAACCCGAGTATCTGCCGCCTGCAAATGCTGCGCGCGCGGCCAGCCGTGAATCTGAACCTGCAACACGCGTTGCTCACCGGCCTGAGTTGCGTGCACTACGGCGCATTCGCCGATCTGCCGGAAGCCGCGCCGGTACAGGCGCAGATCCTGCGTGAAGCACCGCACCTGCATGAACACGGGATTCACCTGCTGATCAGCCCGACGCCTCACGGCGAGCTGATCATCGGCGACTCCCATGACTACGGCAGCGATGCTTCGCCGTTCAATGCCGAGCAGGTCGATGACTGGATGATCGAACTGGCTGAGCAGACCCTGGGCTGCAAGATCCAGGTGCTGGAACGCTGGCAGGGTGTGTACGGCTCGCGGGGGCCGGCGCCGTTCTCGTTCCTGCGCGCGGCGCCTGGAGTGAGTGCGGCATTGATGCACACCGGTGTCGGCATGAGCGTGGGGCCGGCGATGGCCGAGCGAAATATCACTGCATTGTGGGGCGCGGCGTGATGAGCCCGGAGCAGGCGATAGCCGAAGTGTTCGGCCTGTACGAGGCGCACGGCACGGCGGATTACATCGGCGAGCCGGTGTCGCAGATCGAACACATGTCCCAGGCCGCGCAACTGGCCATGGCCGAAGGCTTTGATGACGAAGTGGTACTGGCGGCGTTTTTCCATGACATCGGCCATCTCTGCGGCAGGGGCGACGCGAACATGGGCGGTTATGGCGTGGTCAGCCATGAGCGGCTGGGGGCGGATTATCTGCGCCGTGCAGGGTTCAGCGAACGCATGACCAGGTTGGTGGAGTATCACGTGCAGGCCAAGCGCTACCTGACCTTCAGCCAGCCGGGCTATTACGCCCGCCTGAGCGACGCAAGCCGCCGTACGTTGGCTTACCAGGGCGGGGTGATGAACGCCGAAGAGGCCGTGGCTTTCGAACAGGATCCGCTGTGCGCGGTGAGCTTGCGTATGCGTTATTGGGATGAGCAGGCCAAGAAAATCCATGTGCCGGTGCTCGACCTTGAAGTGCTCAAGGCCAAGGCGCGCAAGTTACTGATGCCGCGTCGCGATTTCTGACAGTGTGCTGTGGTGTTGTTACCTGTGCCGGTCGATGGGGGTGATTTAAGTTCTTGTCTCATCCCTTTATTGAGACAGGCGTATGCGTTATTTAAAAGCGATCGCTCAGGACCGTAGCGGAAACTGCAGGGCCGATACGGTCATATTGCATTTTTATGAGAGCCATGAAGGCGGGCCGGATGAGTTAAGTCACGAGGCCTTGGCCGTTGATATGAACGCCGATGGTGTTATTGATATGCAGTGCGCGGGAGACATCAACCGTGATGGGCGGTGCAACATTCGGGATAAGCAATTACTGAAGGAGTTTGCGAATACGTTCTTGAAGCTTAACTGGTTTAACCAGGGTGAAAGTGCTCAACGGAGTTTGTCTGTGTATGTTGATCATTACGGTAAGACCAGCTCACCGAACGCCGTAAAACTGGAGTTTCACGATGTGCTGGGCGCTATCCGCAAGCAAAGCCTGGCTTACAGTGCAGCCGCTTATGACGCTGATGGGAATGGGGTGCTTGAGTCATTCACCAACAGTGATGTCGATAGAAATGGTGTCGCAGACAAAGCGGACAAAGAGTGGGTTCGGGCGCTTGCCACTTCTTTCCTGGCCATGCTGTGGTACGAGCAATTACCCCTTGGCGCAAATCAGAGCTGCGTGGCCAAGCTTTCTACCAGGTCCTGACGCTCGGCCTGACTGAGTTTGGCGTGGGGGTTAAGAGAAGACCATTGCGGATGCGCGCGAGCCTTGTGCAGCGCGTCAGGCAGCTTGCCTTCGCGCCAGGTTTTGTCCTGGGGCGTGTCGACCTTGATGCTGTGCATAGCCGCATGGCCGCGCAGGTTCAGGGCCTTGAGCAACTGGCGTTGGCGCAGGGCAAGCAAGCGCAGCACGGCGTCGTCGACGGTCAGCTCACGCTGGCCCTTGATCTTGCCCAACAGGCGGCTGCCGTAGCTACGTGCGGTTTGCAGTGCACCACCAGCAATTGCACCGGCCAGTGCGGCGGCGCCCAGCGTTAACCCTCCGACCAGTAAATCCACGCCTGCACCCGCCGCCGCGCCTGCGGCGATCCCGCCGCCGACGCGCACGCCGAGCTGCTTGAGGGTTTCCGGGTTGAACAGGTCATCGCCCCAGCGGCCATCCAGCAGCGGCAAGTCGCTGGCGGCGGCGTCCTGCGGGCGGAAGCCGAACAGCTTGAGCAGCGCTTCCACACACTTCTGCTCACGTTGACGCACGGCTTTGCGCAGGTCGCCGATGGCTTGCGGCTCATCTTCAGTCACCACGCTGCGTCGGCACGCTGCACAGTCGATCAACAGCTCGGCGATCAAGCGGGCAGCACTTTGCTGGCGGGCCTGACGCTGGGCCTCCTGATCAAGAATCAAGCGTTCCAATTGTGGCCGGGCGTTTTCCAGCAGCAGGGCGAGGCTTTCATACAGTCGCCGTTCGCCGTCTTCCGGTGGCGCGACGCTGTCGAAACGCACCAGCGCATGCAGACCGAGGCGGGCCAGGGCTTCACGCCAATCCGGCTCGCGGTGGTCGCTGCTGCTGACAAAGTTGAGCACCGGCAGCAACGGCTTGCCGCAACTGGCCAGTACTTGAAGCTCATCGCGGTACTTGGCCAGCACCGGCTCGCGGGCGTCGATCACATACAGGCCCGCGTCAGACGCCAACAGTTGGCGCAGCACCTTGGCCTCCTGTTCGAAACGCTGGCGGGCTTCGCTGCCCTCCAGGAAGCGCGCCAGCCGGGCCGGGCCGTCGAGGCGTTCGCCGGGGCGATCCAAGCGTTCCAAATAGTCGAGCAGGGCGATGGCATCTTCCAGGCCGGGCGTGTCGTACAGCTCCAGCAAGGCTTCGCCATCCACCGACAAGCGCGCCCCTTCGACATGCCGCGTGGTGCTGGGGCGATGGGAGACTTCGCCGAAGCCGACATCACGGGTCAGCGTACGCAGCAGCGAGGTCTTGCCGACATTGGTGTGGCCCACCACGGCGAGTTTCAGTGGCTTAGTCATGACCGGTCTCCAGCCAGTTCAGCGGCGCGCAGTCGGCGAAGGGCAGTTCAAGTTGTTGCAGTGCGGCGTGCCAATCGCCCAGGCGCTCGGCGTCCAGCGCCTGGCCGGGCGGTGCTTGCAGCAGCCAGACGCGGGTGGCGGTGGCGCTGCGCGCGAGTTCGGCGATCAGCGCGAGGCTGCCACGGTCCGGCGAGCGGCGCGGGTCGCAAGCGATGGCCAGGCGTGCAGGAGGGAAGCGCGTGAGCTGCTCCAGCAGCTTGTTGCGTGATTCGCGGCTGTCGAGAATGCCGGCGTTTTTCACGCTGGCGGGCAGTTTGGGCGGCCAAGTGTGCCGGTCGTCCAGTTCGATGGCGACCAGCAGCGCGCCTTCGCTTTCCAATTCACTGACACCCCCGCTGACGTGGTGCAGTTGTTCCGGCGCTGCGTCGTTGACCCCGAGGCGCTCACTGCTCGGCATGAGGCGTTCGCGCAGCTGGCTGTAGCCGGGCAGGTTGAGGTCCAGGCGCAGGGCGGCGCGCCCGCGTTTCCAGCGCCACAGGCACAGCAGGGCGAGGGCCAAGCGAGGCAGCAGGCCATAGACGAGCAGCACGCCCACCAGCCAGGCGGCCCAGGCTTGGCGGGCGCTTTCGATATTCAGCGCGGAATCGCCGCTGGCGCGGATCATATCGACGGTCGGCACGTTGAAACCCAGCATAGCCGGCAAGGTGCTGAGGGCCTGGGTGACGGCGACGAAGGTGTCGGCGCCAAGAATGGTGGTTTCCCACACGAAGCCGTAACGGCGGGTGGCAAGTAGCGTAAGAAGAATCACCATGGCGCTGAGCAACGCCAACAACCACAGGCTGTTGACCAGCACACCGACCGCCCAGCGATTGAGTTTCTGGCGCTGCAACAGCAGCAACAGCGCTGGTGCCAGCTGTGCAGCCTTGGCGTCACGCGCGAGCTTCTCGCTGAGCCACAGCCACAGGCGCCCAAGACTGGCGCTGTGTTCGCCGGCAAACAGCAGGCCCAGGGCCCAACTGATCAACAGGATGAGGTTCAAACCAAGCAGGCTGCCCAAGGCCCAGAACACATTCACCGGGGTCAGGCCGTTGCCCATTGCCGCAAAGGCAAGGCCGGCGCCACTGATCACGGCGACGATCACCAGCAGCACCAGCGCCAGGCGCGCACCTTGCAGCCAGCGCGTGAGCGCGGCGGTCAGGCCATCACGCTCGGCCAGGTGCAGGGCGCGCTGTTGAATGCGCGTCGGCAAGTCGCCACCGGCCGAGCGGGCCAGGCGGTTGGCTTCCAGGTCTTCCAGCGGGCCGGCGTGTTCTTCACGCAGGCGCACGGTTTCTGTCAGCCAGAGTTTTTGCAGGGGGTTCAGTGCAGTCACGCGCCGTCCTGTTGAGCAAGTGAACGTGGAGCATAACCGCTGGCCTGCGCCTCTGGTATTCTCGTCGCCATGAAAAAAACTCTCCCTTTAAGCCTGATCGCAGCCCTCGGTGAAAACCGCGTGATCGGCGTCGACAACAGCATGCCCTGGCACTTGCCGGGGGATTTCAAATATTTCAAAGCCACTACGCTCGGCAAGCCGATCATCATGGGGCGCAAGACCTGGGATTCTCTGGGCCGACCGCTGCCGGGGCGCTTGAATCTTGTGGTTAGCCGTCAGACCGATCTGGCGCTTGAAGGTGCGGAAGTTTTTCCGTCATTGGAGGCTGCGGTTGAACGCGCTGAGGCGTGGGCGCTGGAGCAGGGCGTGGATGAGCTGATGCTGATCGGTGGGGCGCAGTTGTATGCGCAGGGGCTGGAGCAGGCGGATCGGTTGTATTTGACGCGGGTGGCGTTGAGCCCGGAAGGGGACGCATGGTTTCCGGAGTTTGATGCGGACCAGTGGAAGCTGGTTTCAAATCTGGAGAACCCAGCTGAAGGCGATAAGCCAGCGTACAACTTCGAGGTCTGGGAAAAAATCTAACTTCTTGTAGTGAGCGGGCTTGCCCCGCGCTGGGTGGCGAAGCCGCCCCGCGCGGGGCAAGCCCGCTCACTACAGTTCTTGGCTTCAGGCCTGCGCTAATTCCGCATGCTCATCCGCATTCAACAATTCCTTATCCGTCTGGCCCATGATCTGGCTGGTAATTGCCCCCGCCGTCATCGAACCGTTCACGTTCAACGCCGTGCGGCCCATGTCGATCAGCGGCTCCACGGAAATCAGCAGCGCCACCAGTGACACCGGCAACCCCATGGCCGGCAGTACGATCAGCGCGGCAAATGTCGCCCCGCCGCCCACGCCTGCAACACCTGCCGAACTTAAGGTCACAATCGCCACCAGCGTCGCGATCCACAGCGGGTCCAGCGGGTTGATGCCCACGGTTGGCGCGACCATCACCGCCAACATCGCGGGATAAAGGCCCGCGCAACCGTTCTGGCCAATGGTCGCGCCAAACGAGGCGGCGAAACCGGCGATAGACTGCGGGATACCCAGGCGACGGGTCTGCGCTTCAATGCTCAGCGGGATCGACGCGGCGCTGGAGCGGCTGGTGAAGGCAAACGTCAATACCGGCCACACCTTGCGGAAAAAACGCAGCGGGTTGATCCCGGCTAAAGACAGCAGCAGGCCGTGCACCATAAACATCAGGCCCAGCGCCAAGTACGACACCACCACAAAACTGCCGAGCTTGATGATGTCTTGCAGGTTGGAGCCGGCGACCACTTTGGTCATCAGCGCCAATACGCCGTAGGGCGTCAGCTTCATGACCAGGCGCACCAGGCGCATCACCCAGGCTTGCAGGGTGTCGATGGCGTTGAGTACTTTTTGACCTTTTTCCACGTCATCCTTGAGCAGCTGCAGCGCGGCAACGCCCAGGAAGGCCGCGAAAATCACCACGCTGATAATCGACGTCGGCTTGGCGCGCGCGAGGTCGGCGAACGGGTTGGCCGGCACGAACGACAGCAGCAATTGCGGGATATTCAGGTCGGCGACCTTGCCGGCGTAATCGCTCTGGATCACCTGCAGGCGTGCCATTTCCTGGGTGCCGGCCACCAGGCCTTCGGCGGTGAGGCCGAACAGGTTGGTGAGGCCAATACCGATCAGCGCGGCAATCGCGGTGGTGAACAGCAGCGTGCCGATGGTCAGGAAACTGATCTTGCCCAGGGACGAGGCATTGTGCAGACGCGCCACGGCGCTGAGGATCGAGGCGAACACCAGCGGGATCACGATCATTTGCAGCAGTTGCACGTAGCCGTTGCCGACCAGGTCAAACCAGCCGATGGACGCCTTGAGTACCGGATTACCATCGCCGTAGATCGTGTGCAGCACGGTGCCGAACACCACGCCGAGAACCAGGGCGAATAGAACCTTCTTGGCGAGGCTCCAGTGTGTGCGACGGGTTTGTGCCAGGCCCAGCAACAGGGCCACGAACACCAGTAAGTTGAGAATCAGGGGCAGATTCATTAGAGCTCCGTTGAGAAGGCAGCCAATCGCGTGAGCCTGCGATTGCGAACCGGGAAGCCTAACAGCTTGAAATATATTGATTTAATACCGATATGGAATGGTCAGTGTCGTTTTTGGAATAAGCATTTGCCGCTCAGGCGTATGAGTGTGACGGGATCAGGACGCGTACGGTCGTGCCCGAAGTGGGAACTGTCACAGGGATTTGTTAGCGTCGATGTCTTTCACTCAGGGAGACAACGCCTATGAAGTTCGTGCCGAAATTACTCGCCGCCGCATTCTGCCTCGGACTCGTCAGCCAGGCGTTCGCCGCCACCGAGCTGAAGCACTGGCCCGCGCCGGCGGCCAAGCAACTGAATGAAATGATCACTGCCAACGCCAACAAGGGTAATTTCGCGGTGTTCGACATGGACAACACCAGCTACCGCTACGACCTCGAAGAGTCCCTGCTGCCCTACATGGAAAACAAGGGCCTGATCACCCGTGAGAGCCTTGATCCATCGCTCAAACTGATGCCGTTCAAAGACACCGCCGACCATAAGGAAAGCCTGTTCAGTTACTACTATCGCCTTTGCGAAGTGGACGACATGGTCTGCTACCCGTGGGTCGCCCAAGTGTTTTCGGGTTTTACCCTCAAGGAGCTCAAGGTGCAGGTCGATGAGCTGATGGCCTCCGGCAAGCCCGTGCCCGTCAGCTATTTCGAAGGCGACGTGGTGAAAAAATCCGAGGTACAGCCGCCGAAAGTCTTCACCGGCCAGGCCGAGCTGTACAACAAACTGATGGAAAACGGCATCGAGGTGTATGTGATGACCGCGGCTTCGGAAGAGCTGGTGCGCATGGTCGCCGCCGATCCGAAGTACGGCTACAACGTCAAACCCGAGAACGTCATCGGCGTGACCACCTTGCTCAAGGATCGCAAGACCGGCGAGCTGACCACCGCGCGCAAACAGATCAGCGCCGGTAAATATGACGAGAAGGCCAACCTCGGCCTGGAACTGACCCCCTACCTGTGGACCCCGGCCACCTGGATGGCCGGTAAGCACGCGGCGATCCTCACCTATATCGATGAGTGGAAAAAACCGGTGATCGTCGGCGGCGATACCCCGACCAGCGACGGCTACATGCTGTTTCACGATGTGGACGTAGCCAAAGGCGGCATCCACCTGTGGATCAACCGCAAGGACAAGTACATGACGCAGCTTAACGGCATGATCGCCAAGCACGCAGCGGCGCAGGCCAAGGAAGGGCTGCCGGTGACGGCGGACAAGAACTGGGTGATTGTGAAGCCTGAGGATATTCAGTAAGCGTTTTCAGTCGAAGTGCGGTCAGTGTGGGAGCTGGCTTGCCTGCGATGGCATCGCCCGGTGTATCAGGTACACCGCAGTGTCTGCATCGCAGGCAAGCCAGCTCCCACATTTGATCTCCGGTAGATTGGAGATTCGGCCAGGCAAAAAAATGCCCCGCACATGGCGGGGCATTTGTATGCGCGAGGCTTACAGGCCGTCGAGCATCGCTTTGTTACGCACAGCGCCCTTGTCGGCACTGGTCGCCAACAACGCATACGCCTTCAACGCCGTGGTGACTTTGCGCGGACGCTTCTCCACCGGTTTCCAGCCTTTCTTGTCCTGCTCGACCCGGCGTGCCGCCAGTTCTTCATCGCTGATCAACAGGTTGATCGAACGGTTCGGAATGTCGATCAGCACCTTGTCGCCGTCCTGCACCAGGCCGATCGCGCCACCGGCAGCGGCTTCTGGCGAAGCGTGGCCGATGGAAAGGCCCGACGTGCCGCCGGAGAAACGACCGTCGGTCAGCAGCGCGCAGGCTTTGCCCAGGCCTTTGGATTTCAAGTAGGAGGTCGGGTACAGCATCTCCTGCATACCCGGGCCGCCTTTCGGGCCTTCGTAGCGGATGATCACGATGTCGCCTTCCTTCACTTCGTCGGCGAGGATGCCGCGAACCGAGCTGTCCTGGCTTTCGTAGATCTTGGCGCGGCCTTCGAAGACGTGGATGGATTCATCCACACCGGCGGTTTTCACCACGCAGCCATCGAGGGCGATGTTGCCGTACAGCACGGCCAGGCCGCCTTCCTGGGAGTAGGCGTGCTCGACACTGCGGATGCAGCCGTTCTCACGGTCGTCATCCAGGGTGTCCCAACGGGTCGACTGGCTGAACGCGGTTTGCGTCGGGATGCCCGCCGGGCCTGCCTTGAAGAAGTGATGCACCGCTTCATCGTCAGTCTGGGTGATGTCCCACTTGGCGATGCCTTCGGCGAGCGTCTTGCTGTGCACGGTTGGCAGGTCGGTGTGCAGCAGGCCGCCACGGGCCAGGGAGCCAAGGATCGAGAAGATCCCGCCGGCGCGGTGCACGTCTTCCATGTGGTACTTCTGGATGTTCGGCGCGACTTTGCACAGCTGCGGCACGTGACGGGACAGACGGTCGATGTCGCGCAGGTCGAAATCGATCTCGGCTTCCTGGGCCGCGGCCAGCAAATGCAGGATGGTATTGGTGGAACCGCCCATGGCGATGTCCAGGGTCATGGCGTTTTCGAACGCCTTGAAGTTCGCGATATTGCGCGGCAACACCGATTCATCGTTCTCGGTGTAGTAACGCTTGCACAGCTCGACGATGGTGCGGCCGGCCTGCAGGAACAGCTGCTCGCGGTCGCTGTGAGTGGCCAGTGTCGAGCCGTTGCCCGGCAAGGCCAGGCCCAGGGCTTCCACCAAGCAGTTCATCGAGTTGGCGGTGAACATGCCGGAGCACGAACCGCACGTTGGGCAAGCGCTGCGCTCGTATTCCGCAACCTTCTCGTCAGAAGCGCTGGAATCGGCGGCGATCACCATGGCGTCGACCAGGTCGAGGCCGTGGGACGCGAGTTTGGTCTTGCCGGCTTCCATCGGCCCGCCGGAGACGAAGATCACCGGGATGTTCAGGCGCAGGGCGGCCATCAACATGCCAGGGGTGATCTTGTCGCAGTTGGAGATGCACACGATGGCGTCGGCGCAGTGGGCGTTGACCATGTATTCCACGGAGTCGGCGATGATCTCGCGGCTCGGCAGGGAATACAGCATGCCGTCGTGGCCCATGGCGATGCCGTCATCCACGGCGATGGTGTTGAATTCCTTGGCTACGCCGCCAGCGCGCTCGATCTCGCGGGCGACCAGTTGGCCCAAGTCCTTGAGGTGGACGTGGCCGGGTACGAACTGAGTGAACGAGTTGGCAATCGCGATGATCGGCTTCTTGAAGTCGTCATCTTTCATCCCCGTGGCACGCCACAGTGCGCGCGCGCCGGCCATGTTGCGGCCATGGGTGGATGTTTTCGAGCGGTAATCAGGCATTGGAGCACTCCGGGCGGCTAATCGGTATCAAAGGGGAGTGAGCTTCTATTGACGTCTGGAACACCCGAAAAATGGCACTGGTGTCCGGAAGTTGCCGCAAACGTGACGGGATCGCCGTGCGCATTGGCCTTGAGCTCATAAACCCGCCGGGGGATGACTGGCGATGAATAGGCCGATTCTACACCGCTGGCGGCTGGAGGGAATGGCCGTCTACCCGCAGGAGCGCGCATTTGTCATCCAACCCCACAGGCTGAAGACAATGAAGCTCACGCCGATGGTCAACAACAAATGAGTCCCGGTTTGCGCCAGCGCAGCGCTGCTGGCGGCTGCGGTCAGGAACATGATGCTGTTCCCCGCCGATGCCGCCGTCCCTGCGCTGCTGGAAAACAGCAGCATCGCCGCTGAAATCGCCGCGGGCCGAACCAGCGTCACGGCCAGTGCGCTGATCAGCATGGGGATCAACAGGCTCACGGTGTTGATGGCATCAAGGCTGACGATCAGCGTCAGCAGCACCCCCGCGATAAGTAACAATCCGAGACCGATATTGATTTGCCGGGCCAATGGAATGTGTTTTTGCAGATAGGAGGCCGCCACGCCACCGAGCAAATAGGCCACGCCGTACACCATCAGCACCAGCGCGTACTGGTATTCGGAGAGCTTCAACGCATCCATGAAAATCAGCGGTGTCACGCTGATCAGGGCGAAGTAGCAGGCAAACACCAGCGCTGCGATCCACCAGTAGCGCAGGAAGTCGCGATGACGTGCGACGGCTTTCAGCGTGCCGAAGATCGATACAGGCGCGCGGTGCGGGCTGGCGGACTTGGACGGCAGGATGCAGAACGCGTGGATCAACATGCCCAGCGCCATCAGCGCAAAGCCGTAGAAGCTGCCTTGCCAGTCGAAGGTGGTTTGCAGCCATGAGCCGATCAGCGGTGACAGCGCGACAAATGAGCCGCTGAGGGTCATGTAATAGAGTCGTACGCGAGCGCGGTCTTGTTCGTCGAACAGGTCTTCTACCAGTGCGTGGCCGAGTACGAAGAAGCCACAACCCATTGCCTGGACGCTGCGAAACAGCAGGAAGGTCAGGTAGTCCGGCGCCAGCGCGCAACCGATAGCACCCAGGATAGAAAGGGTGATGCAGCCGATCAGGACTTCCTTGCGGCCCCATTTATCCGATAACGGGCCGGCGACCAATTGAGAGATCGAAAAGACCAGTGTGAACAGGCTGATGGACAGTGCGACGTCTGCGGTAGGCGTGTCGAACCTGGCGGCCAGGGCGGGGAATGAGGGCAGCAGGATATTGATCGGGAAGAAGCTGATCAGGGAAATGCAGGTGATCAGGATGAAGCGGGAGCGCATGGAGCCAGACATTGTTTTTGTTTTCCGGAGTAACACCAGAAACCGATACTAGTCTGCGAAAAATGGAATTCAATTAAAACTATTGTGGGAGGCCTCTTGGATCCACGTGGTTTGCGGCGGTAGGAAAAATCCTTCTGGCACAACACAAAAAAATGTGGGAGCTGGCTTGCCTGCGATAGCGGTGTAACAGATTAAAAATCTGTAACTGATACACCGCTATCGCGGGCAAGCCCGCTCCCACCTTTGATCTGCGTGTTACTTAGCTATTGGGCAACAACCGGCACGTAATGCTTTTGATATACCGCGTCTCGACAATCGCCGGGTGCACCGGATGATCCGGACCCTGGCCACCACGCTCTAGCATCTGGATATTGCGATCCAGGTGGCGGGCGCTGGTCAGCAGGATGTTTTGCAGGTCGTCTTCCGGCAGGTGCATGGAGCACGACGCGCTGACCAGGATGCCGTCCTTGCTGAGCAGGCGCATGGCTTGCTCGTTGAGGCGGCGGTAGGCGCCTTCGCCGTTTTTCATGTCTTTTTTGCGTTTGATGAAGGCCGGTGGGTCAGCGACGATCACGTCGAAGCGTTCTTCGCTGGCTTTCAGCTCTTTGAGGGCTTCGAAGACGTCGCCTTCAATGCAGGTCATCTTCTCGGCAACGCCGTTCAGTGCCGCGTTGCGCTCCACGCCGTCGAGGGCGAAGGCGGAGGCGTCGACGCAGAACACTTCACTGGCGCCGAAAGCTGCTGCTTGCACGCCCCAGCCGCCGATGTAGCTGTAAAGGTCGAGTACACGCTTGCCTTTGGCATACGGGGCCAGGCGGGCGCGGTTCATGCGGTGGTCGTAGAACCAGCCGGTTTTCTGGCCCTGGATGACCGGGGCTTCGAATTTCACGCCGTTTTCTTCCAGGGCGACCCATTCAGGTACCAGGCCGAACACGGTTTCGACGTAGCGGTTGAGGCCTTCGGCGTCGCGCGCGGCGGAGTCGTTCTTGAACAGGATGCCGCTCGGCTTGAGCACTTGGGTCAGCGCAGCGATCACGTCTTCCTTATGCGCTTCCATGGTCGCCGAAGCGATCTGCACCACCAGGATGTCGCCGAAACGGTCGACTACCAGGCCCGGCAGCAGGTCGGAATCGCCGTAGACCAGGCGGTAGAACGGCTTGTCGAACAGGCGATCACGCAGTGACAGCGCCACGTTGATCCGGTGCACCAGCAGCGACTTGTCCAAAGGCAGCTTGATGTCGCGCGACAGCAGGCGGGCGCAGATCAGGTTGTTCGGGCTCATGGCCACGATGCCCAGGGTCTTGCCGCCGGCTGCTTCCAGGATAGCCTGGTCGCCTGCCTGGAAGCCGTGAAGTGGGGTGGCCGCCACGTCGATTTCGTTGCTGTAGACCCACAGGTGGCCGTTGCGCAAACGGCGATCAGCGTTGGGTTTGAGGCGCAGGCTTGGCAGGGACATGACGTCGCTCCGGAAAAAAGAGCGGGAGTATACCGTGTTGCACAGGACTCTGTGACGCCGCCGGACATGTGGGCTGTGATGCCCCTGTGGGAGCCGGGCTTGCCCGCGATGCAGGCGACTCGGTATGTCTGTTACTGCGAGGAGATGCTATCGCAGGCAAGCCAGCTCCCACATAACCCGGTTCCCACATTGAATCGGGTTTCAGTTCGGGTTTTTGAGGTGTCGGTCAAGTCTTCATAGGGGTTAGAATCCCCGCCTAGCCCGGAGTATGTACTTATGTCCCAAGAGCTTTCCGCCGAACAGATCCAGCAGACCTTGCAAGGCATCAGCGTGCCGCCTCAACCGCAGATCATGGTGGATTTGCAGATGGAGCAGTACATGCCCGACCCGGACCTGGAGGTGATCGCGCGGTTGATCTCCCAGGACCCGGGCCTGTCCGGCGCGCTGCTGAAGATTGTCAATTCGTCCTATTACGGCCTCAGCAACAAGATCGCCTCGATCCAGCGCGCAGTGAACCTGCTGGGCAGCCGTTCTATCATCAACCTGATCAACGCCTTGTCGATCAAAGGCGAGATGAGCGACGACACCATCGTCACCCTCAACCGCTTCTGGGACACCGCCCAGGATGTGGCCATGACTTGCCTCACTCTGGCCAAGCGCACCGGGTCGCAAGCCGTAGACGAGGCATATGCCTTGGGCCTGTTCCACGATTGCGGCGTGCCGCTGATGCTCAAGCGCTTCCCCAACTATATGACGGTGCTGGAACAGGCATACGCCAACGCCGGCCCCGACTCCCGCGTGGTCGACACCGAGAACAACGCGTTCAACACCAACCATGCGGTGGTGGGTTACTACACCGCCAAGTCCTGGCGCCTGCCGGAACATGTAACCGATGCCATCGCCAACCACCACAATGCCCTGGCGATTTTCAGCGATGAGTCGTCGCGCAATTCCCAACTGAAAAACCTGCTGGCGATCCTGAAAATGGCCGAGCACGTCTGCTCGTCCTACCGCGTGCTGGGCAACCAGGCGGTCGACCATGAGTGGAATACCATCGGCCACCTGGTGCTGGACTACGTGGGGCTGTCGGACTACGACTTCGAGAGCATGAAGTTGTCGATCCGCGAGCTGGGCGCGCACTGACCCTTCCTTCACGAGGTACACATGCCCGAGTTACCAGAAGTCGAAACCACCCGGCGCGGCATTGCACCGCACTTGGAAGGCCAGCGCGTCAGCCGTGTGGTGGTGCGTGAACGGCGCCTGCGCTGGCCGATCCCGGAAGACCTTGATGTGCGCCTGTCCGGGCAGCGCATCGTGCTGGTGGAGCGGCGGGCCAAGTACCTGTTGATCAATGCCGAAGTGGGCACCCTGATCAGCCATCTGGGCATGTCGGGCAACCTGCGCCTGGTGGAAGTCGGCATGCCGGCCGCCAAGCATGAGCATGTGGATATCGAGCTCGAATCCGGCCTGGCCCTGCGTTACACCGACCCGCGGCGTTTCGGCGCGATGCTGTGGAGCCAGGACCCGCACAACCATGAGCTGTTGATTCGCCTGGGGCCAGAGCCGCTGACGGACCTGTTTGATGGCGATCGCTTGTTTCAACTGTCCCGTGGACGGTCGATGGCGGTGAAGCCGTTCATCATGGACAACGCGGTGGTGGTGGGCGTGGGCAATATTTACGCGACGGAAGCGCTGTTTGCAGCGGGGATCGATCCGCGTCGCGAGGCGGACGGCATTTCGCGAGCGCGTTATTTGAAGCTGGCGATTGAGATCAAGCGCATCCTGGCCGCCGCTATCGAGCGCGGTGGTACGACGCTGCGGGACTTTATCGGCGGTGATGGGCAGCCGGGGTATTTCCAACAGGAGCTGTTCGTTTATGGCCGCGGCGGCGAGGCGTGCAAGGTCTGCGGGACTGAGTTGCGCAATGTGGTGCTGGGGCAGCGGGCGAGTGTGTTTTGCCCCAAGTGTCAGCGCTGAACCTGTGTGATGGCTGAAATCGCCATCTCAGGCCTGTCTGCTCCCACATTTGAATGTGTTCACACATCCAATGTGGGAGCTGGCTTGCCTGCGATGAGGCCCTTCCAGGCCCTGAAAAAGCTCAAGCCTTACCGGTAATCTTCCGGTACTTCTCCATCAACTGCTCTTCCGTCTCCGGATGGGCTTCATCCAGCGGAATGCAATCTACCGGGCACACTTGCTGGCACTGAGGTTCGTCATAGTGGCCGACGCACTGGGTGCACAGGTTAGGGTCGATCACGTAGATCTCTTCGCCTTGGGAAATCGCGGCGTTCGGGCACTCGGGTTCGCAGACGTCGCAGTTGATGCAATCGTCGGTGATGATCAGGGACATGGAAACTCCTGCCAGGGCTGTCAGCCAAGGCATCTGAAAACTAATGCGCGCAATTGTGCCGCATTGGCGCCCGCAGTGCGAGCAGGCGCCGATTCAGCGGTCTTATTTCTTGAAGCGCAGTGTCAGCGCATCGGCCACGGCCGGGTGCACGAACTTGGTAATATCGCCGCCCAAAGCGGCAATTTCACGGACCAACGTCGAGGAAATGAACGAATAACGTTCCGACGGCGTGAGGAACAGGCTTTCCACGTCCGGCGCCAATTGGCGGTTCATGTTAGCCAGCTGGAATTCATATTCGAAGTCCGACACCGCGCGCAGGCCACGCAGGAACACATTGGCGTTCTGCTCTTTGGCGAAGTGCGCCAGCAGTGTGGCAAAGCCCACCACTTCCACGTTGGGCAGGTGTTTGGTGACCTCACGCGCCAGCTCCACGCGCTGTTCCAGGGGAAACAGCGGGTTTTTCTTGGGGCTGGCCGCGACCGCGATGATCACATGGTCGAACAAGCGTGAGGCGCGTTCGACCAGATCGCCATGGCCTTTGGTAATCGGGTCGAAGGTACCTGGGTACAACACTCGGTTCATCGCGTCGTCCTGGCGGAGTCCGTTGGGGAACCGGATGGTATCGCAGCCATCCCGGTCGGCCAAGTCGACTTATGTAGATACATGCCGCTTATCGCGCGTTTTTTCATGCTGTTTTCAGACGTTCGGCCAAAGCCGTCGCCAGTTGCGCGGTCAAACCGTACACCGATAATTGTGGATTGGCCCCAATACTGGTGGGGAATAGCGAGCCATCGTGGATCGACAGGTTGCGCAGTTGGTGATGACGACCGAGGCTGTCGGCCACGGCGTTTTTCGGGTCTTCACCCATGGCACAACCGCCCATCACATGGGCGCTGCCCAGGCAGGTGCGGTGCAGTTCCAGGTTGAGGCCGTCGATCAGGCTGCGCGCTTCGGCCAGGGTTTTCACGTAGCGCGCGTCGTGGTGCAGCGGCTTGACTGACTTGGCGCCCGCCGCGAACTGGATCTCGGCCATGCTGTGGAACGCGCGGCGCAGGCCGTCCCAGGCGTAATCCGAGACCTGATAGTCGAGCACTGGCGTACCGTCGCCGCGCAATTCCACGCTGCCGCCCGGGCTGTCGGGGTGGAAGCCGTCGCGCAGTAACGCCAGCATCGCGTGGGTGTTGGGCAATTGGCTCATATCCAGAGCGTTCTGGGTGCCATAGCCGCCGAGTAGGGTGCTCGCCAACGCGGGGTGTAAGGGTGGCGCCTCTAGCTTGTAGGACATTTTGCCGGTGGTGCCGTCCTGCCATTGGAAATGGTCGGAATAGATCGACTGGGGGGCGCCATAGAACGGGTTGATCACCTCATCGAATAGACCCGCGGAGAAATTCACCAGATGCAGGAAGGTGCGCTTGCCCAACCGCGAATGCGGGTCCGGAGCACTTGAGCGCATCAGCAGTGCCGGGCTGTTGATACCACCGCCCGAGAGTACGTAATGCTTGGCTTTTACCGTGATCTTACGTCCGGTCGGCGCCACGCACAGGTCGTCCAGGGCTACGCACTCCAGGCTGTTGATGGTGTCGCCGTTGTAGACGAGGCGTTCGGCGCGTGCCAGGTAAAGCAGCTCGCCGCCCTTTTCCAGGGTGGAGGGAATAGTGGTCACCAGCATCGACTGCTTGGCGTTGACCGGGCAGCCCATGCCGCAATAGCCCAGGTTAAAGCAGCCGCGCACATTGCGCGGGATCACGTGCCAGCTGTAGCCGAGCTTTTCGCAACCTTTGCGGATCACATCATTGTTCGGGTTGGGCGGCAGGGCCCAGGGCGCGATGCCCAGGCGTTGTTCCATCTTTTCAAACCAGGGCGCCATCTCGGCGCTGCTGTGACCCTTCACCGCATATTCGCTGGCCCAATGGGCGAGGGTGGCGTCCGGGGTGCGAAAGCTCGACGTCCAGTTGATCAAGGTGGTGCCACCTACCGCCCGACCCTGCAGGATGGTAATCGCGCCGTCCTTGCTCATGCGGCCGATGCCTTCCTGGTACAGGCTGGTGTAGGCCTCGTCCTCGAGCAGCTTGAAATCGCTGCTGGTCTTGAGCGGGCCTTCTTCGATCAGCAGCACTTTGTAGCCAGCAGCGCTGAGGATTTCGGCGGTGGTGCCGCCACCTGCGCCGCTGCCGATGATCGCCACATCGGCTTCCAGGGTCAGGTCGCTGTCGAGGGCGGCGCCGTTATGGGTTTTCCAGCCACGGGCCATGCCGTCGCGGAACAGATCAGGTACGGGCATAAAAGTGCACTCTTATTTTTGTACGGAGTTGCGGTCAATGTGGGAGCTGGCTTGCCTGCGATGGCGGTCTGTCTGGCAGTGCATTTATGGCTGATCCACCGCTATCGCAGGCAAGCCAGCTCCCACATTTGATTGGGTTATCAAGGCTAAATCTTCGGCGGGCCCGGATAGCCGCAATGCGCCCAGGACGCCGGCTGGAAGTACCAGGCCATGATCACCAGCTTGAGCAGCGAGCCTTGGCCCATGCGCAGCAGGTTCAGGTAGCTGTTTTCCCAGCGGTGCAAAAAGTTGCGGATCTGTTCGCCGCTGGCGTTTTCCCAACTGCCCCAGATCCCGGTCAACGGCCCACGGGTAATGCCCATGCCCAGCACGTCGAACAGTTGCTGGGTGAGCTTGAACATCTCCGGCGACAGGCGCTGCAGGCTGAAGTCGAGCTTCTTAAGCGTGTCTTCAATCCCGCGGGCGACTTCCTGGGCGCTGGCGACGCCTTCGAGCAGCACTGGGATAACCGCGCGCAAGAAGGGCAAGTCACTGCTGCGCAACATGGCAAAGCCGCTGGCCGGCGTGCTGCTGGAGCAACCGCTGAGGCTGGCGCCGAGCCCGGCGGTGGCCAGGAAGGCGCTGGCACACAAGCCGATTTTCAAGACGCCGCGCCGTGAAAGCGCAGGTGAATCAGTCAGGCTAGGGTTCATTGTTATTGTTATCCCGTGGGTGGCGGTATCAGCGAACGAACAGCTTCTGGATCAACTTCTGGATTGATTTGCCGTAGGGCGGGTAGATCAACTTCGCCGCGTTCAGGCGTTGTTTCACCAACACACCCTTGGCTTTGCTGAAGGTAAGAAAACCTTCGTGACCGTGGTAATGGCCCATGCCCGACGGTCCGATGCCGCCAAACGGCATATCGTCCTGGGCCACGTGCAGCAAGGTGTCGTTCAGGCACACGCCACCGGAATGGGTTTCGTGGAGCACGCGGTTTTGCTCGCCCTTGTTGTAGCCGAAGTAATACAGGGCCAGTGGGCGAGGGCGCTGGTTGATGTAGGCAAAGGCTTGGTCGATGCCGCGATACGGCACGATCGGTAGCACCGGGCCGAAGATTTCGTCCTGCATCATGGTCATATCATCGCTGACATTCAGCAGCAGGCTGTGAGCCATGCGCCGCGCCTGGCCCTGGTCGTACAGCGGGATCAGGGTGGCGCCCTTGTCGGTGGCGTCTTTCACGTAAGCGTTGAGCCGGGCCAGTTGTCGCTCGTTGATGATGGCGGTGTAGTCCGGGTTGTCGGCCAGGGTCGGATAAAACCCGCGAATGGCCTGGGTGTAGGCCTCGACGAAACCCTCGACACGATCTTCCGGCACCAGCACGTAGTCGGGCGCCACGCAGGTCTGGCCGGCGTTCAACGCTTTACCGAAGGCAATGCGCTCGGCAGCGTCCTTGAGCGGTACATCAGCGGACACGATGGCTGGCGACTTGCCGCCCAACTCGAGTGTGATCGGCGTGAGGTGTTCGGCCGCTGCACGCATTACATGCTTGCCGATGCTGGTGGCACCGGTAAACAACAGGTGGTCGAAGGGCAGCTTGGAAAACGCCATGCCTACTTCGGCTTCACCCAGCACCACGCACACCAAATCCTCCGGGAAGACCTTTGCCAGCAGCGCCTTGAGCAGTTCGCCGGTCGCGGGGGTAGATTCGCTGAGCTTGAGCATCACCCGGTTACCCGCCGCCAACGCGCCGACCAGCGGACCGATGGCCAAGTACAGCGGGTAATTCCAGGGCACGATCACGCCGATAACGCCCAAGGGCTGGTAGATAACTTTGGCCGAAGCCGGTTGGAAGGCAATGCCTACAGCTCGCCGGGACGGTTTCATCCAGCCCTTCAGGTGTTTGCTGGCATAGTGAATGCCATGCAGGCTGGGCATCAGTTCGGCGAACAGGGTTTCGTCGGCGCTGCGGTGGCTGAAGTCCTGGCTGATCGCGTTGATCAACGCCTGGCGCTCGTCGCTGAGCAAATCACGCAGCGCCTTCAGCCATTGTTGGCGCTGTGCGGCCGGTGGCATCGGGTTGGCGGCGTAGGCGCAGCGTTGCGCATCGAACAGGGTCTGGAGTTGATCCAGCGCCTGGGAATCTTGCAAGTAGGCAACGTTGGCAGACATGGCGGCGTTCCCGATTGTTATAGGTCTGCCTGGGTTTTTAGAGTCATTACTCTAAATTGTCAAATAACATTGCAGCCACATGCAGATTTATCCTGGCAAGGATAGGCCGTAAGATGCCCCATCACGTGTACAGAAGCTGATCCCCTATGGCACCACGAGTAAAGACCAGCGAGCGCATTGTGCAAACCAGCCTGGAGCTTTTTAACCAGCAGGGCGAGCGCAGTGTGAGCACCAACCACATCGCCGCCCATATGGAAATTTCGCCGGGCAACCTGTACTACCACTTCCCCAACAAGCAGGCGATCATCGCCGTACTGTTTCGCGAATACGAAGCCCTGGTGGACAGTTTCTTGCGCCCGCCTCAAGGTCGCGCCATGGCCGTGGCGGATAAGCGCTTCTACCTGCAAGCCGTATTGGCCGGCATGTGGCGTTATCGTTTCCTGCACCGCGACCTCGAACACCTGTTGGAAAGCGATCCAGAACTGGCCACCGGCTATCGGCGTTTTTCCCAGCGCTGCCTGATCCAGGGCGGCGCGATTTACCAGGGGTTTGTCGATGCCGGCATCCTGAATATGGACCCGGTGCAAACCGAGGCGCTGACCCTCAATGCGTGGATTATCCTGACCTCCTGGGTGCGTTTTTTGTGCACGACCAACGAAAATTCCGCCCACTTGAGCGCCGAGGCCATCAAGCGCGGGGTGTATCAGGTGTTGGTGTTGGAGGCTGGGTTTGTCACGCCCCAGGCGAAAGAGGCCGTGGACGCCTTATTCAAAGAGTTTTACGTGCCGTTGAATCAGGCATTGGAAGAAGTGAAGTAGGACCTTTCTCGAATCTATTCATAGGAGGCCGTCATGCCGCTTGCCCAACTGATCAGCCCCCAGCAACTGGCCGAGCGCCAGAAGGCTGGCGGGTTGGTGATCCTGGATTGCCGCTTTGCCCTGGAAGACCCGGACTACGGGCGCTGCAGCTACGCCGAAGGGCATATCGAGGGCGCGCAGTATGCTGACTTGGAGCGGCATCTGAGCGGGCCAGTAACCAAGGGCGTGACCGGGCGTCATCCGTTGCCGGTGGCTGAAACGTTCGCTCGGCAATTACGGGCATGGGGCATCAGCGCTGACACCGATGTGGTGCTGTATGACGACGGTCCTGGCGCCTACGCCGCGCGGGCATGGTGGCTGTTGGTTTGGTTGGGCAAGCGTGATGGCGTGTTTATTCTGGATGGCGGCCTCAAGGCATGGCATGCCGCGGGTTTCCCGTTGAGCCTGGATGCGCCGGTCCTTGAAGCTGGGACTTTCGCGGGGACGCCGGACAATCGCCTGCTGCTCGATGCCGAACACCTGCAAAAACGCCTGGGCCAGCCGGGATTGACGCTGATCGATGCGCGCGCTCAACCGCGTTTTCGCGGCGAAGTGGAGCCTATCGATCCGATTGCCGGGCACATCCCTGGCGCGCAATGCGCGGCGTTTAACGAAAACCTGGGCAGCGACGGTCGCTTCCTGCCGGCAGATCAGCTTAAGCAGCGCTTTGCTGCCCAGCTCCAGGGGCGCTCGCCGGATGAACTCGTGGCGTATTGCGGTTCAGGCGTGACGGCCTGCCACAACCTGTTTGCGCTGAGCCTGGCGGGTTACCCGTTGGGTAAGTTGTATGCGGGGTCTTGGAGTGAGTGGATTACGGATCCGGAGCGGGCGATTGCTACCGGCGACTGAGCCTGTTGGGATGTAACCCAATCAAAATGGGGGAGCTGGCTTGCCTGCGATGAGGGAGTGTCAGTCACCGGTGGGTTGGCTGACCCACCGCTATCGCAGGCAAGCCCGCTCCCACATTTTTTAACTGTGTTGTGTTAGGAGCCATTGGGGGATGCGGCGCTCAAGGTAGTAGCTTGGTCGTTTGAGCGAACCCTCCACAAACCCCACATGCCCACCCTTGGCCGTCAGCTCAAACTCAGTGCAGTCCGACAGTTCGCCGGCCTCTGGCAGGCTATGGGCAAACACAAACGGATCATCCTCCGCCTGGATAATCAGGGTCGGCGTGCGGATGCCGCCCAGGTAATAACGACTCGATGCGCGGCGGTAATAATCCTCTGCACTCAGATAGCCGTGCAGCGGCGCGGTGACGCGGCCATCGAAGTCCCAGAATGTGCGCATCTTCTCCAGTGAGCCAAGGGCTTCCAGGGTTTTAAGCCCGTCAGCCCGACCATCCTGTAGAAAACGGCTTTGCTTGACGCGGATATACGCGAGCATTTCACGCATGAAGTGCTTTTGATAAATCCGCGAAAAGCCCAGGCCGATCCGGTCTGCACATTGGTCCAGGCGAAACGGCACCGACACCGCCGCCGCGCCTTGCAGCCCCGACGCCTTTCCGGTTTCGCCCAAATGCTTGAGCAGCACATTGCCGCCCAGGGAATAACCCACCGCGTACAACGGCGCCAAAGGCCGCTTGGTGCGCAGATGCGCAATCGCTGCCGCCAGCTCTTCGCTGGCCCCAGAGTGGTAACTGCGCGCCAATAGATTCGGTTCACCCGAGCAACCGCGCCAGTTCAGCGCTGCGCTGGCCCAGCCTTGAGCGGCGAGGGCTTTTTGCAGGCCGGCGACGTAGGGTGAGTTGGAGGAGCCGGTCAGCCCGTGAAGCACCAGCACCAAAGGCGCTTGCGCGTCGTGGGGGCCGTGCCAGTCGAGGTCGAGAAAGTCGCCATCGTCCAGCCACAGGCGTTCGCGTTGGCGTTCGATATGGGTGGTGGGCCGGCACAACGGCCCCCACAGTGTTTGCAGGTGGGGGTTGCCGAGGCCGAAGGCGGGGGTGAATTGTTCAGCGAAAGGCTTCATGAAAATCTCTGCTGCAGACGCATTAACTGTGGCGAGCGAGCTTGCTCGCGCTGGGCTGCGTAGCAGCCCCATCAAGAACACCCCGGTTCTTCAATCAGAACTCAGTTGCAGGTATTAGGGCTGCTGCGCAGCCCAACGGGAGCAAGCTCCCTCGCCACAACAAGCCCTTTCACCACAATTGAATTCAGCTAGAAAGATCAGGCCGCGGTTTCGACCACACGGTGCCACAACGCGTAATACACCCGCCCGGACTTCTGCTCCCGGTGCAGGCGCCATGCGCCCGGCAAGCCCAACGTCGAAGGCGCAGTCTCACTTTCAGTGTAGATCCACGCATCCGGCGCCAGCCATTGGCGTTCTTCCAGCAGCGCGCACACGGTTGGCAGCAGGTTCTGATTGAACGGCGGGTCGAGGAATACCACGTCGTACTGGCTGGCGGCTTGGGTTTCCAGGTAGCGCAGCGCGTCGGCGGTTTGTACCTGGCCGTTGGTGCAACGCAGGGTGCCCAAGTGTTCCTTGAGGCTGGAGACGGCCACATTGCTGGCGTCCAGTGCCTGCGCTTGGGCGGCACCACGGGACAGCGCCTCCAGGAACAGCGCGCCGCTGCCCGTGAACGGGTCCAGCACCTTGGCTCCCGCGATGTAAGGCGCGAGCCAGTTGAACAGGGTTTCGCGCACGCGATCCGGCGTCGGGCGCAGGCCTACGACGTCGGGGAAGCTCAGCTTGCGGCTGCCCCATTCGCCGCCAATGATGCGCAGCTGGCCCACACCGTTATGCACGTTGTGGACAGGTTTTTTCGGGCGAGATGAACTGGCCATTAATGCTCCGGAACCCCGAGCGGCTGCTCGGCGGGTTTATCAGTGGGGGGCGGTAGTGGCTTTTGCGCAATCGTCGGGCCGGCGGTCACGATGACCATCTTGTCGGCGCTCAAGTGTTTATTCATTGCAGCCTTGACCTGTTCTACGGTCAGGGCCTGGGATTGTTTCATGAAATCTTCCAGATAGCTCAGCGGCAGGTTGTAGAAACCCATCGCGCCCAGCTGCCCGACGATATCGGCGTTGCTCGCGGTAGACAGCGGGAAGCTGCCAGCCAGCTCACGCTTGGCGTCATCCAGTTCTTTTTGCGTCGGGCCGGTCTTGAGGTAGTCGGCCACCACATCCTCAACCAGACGCAGGGTGCCGCCGCTCATTTCGGCGCGGGTCTGCAGATTGATCATGAACGGTCCGCGCACCTGCATCGGCGAGAAACCAGAGTACACGCCGTAGGTCAGGCCGCGCTTTTCACGCACTTCACTCATCAAGCGAGTGCCGAAACCGCCGCCGCCGAGGATCTGGTTGCCCAAGGACAAGGCTGCGTAGTCCGGGTCGGCGCGGTCGATACCCAGTTGCGCGAACAGCAGGTGCGTCTGCTTGGACGGGAACTCGATACGGGTCAGGCCGGGCTTGGGCTCGGTCGGCTGGGCGATTTTTGCCAGGGATGGGCCTTTGGGCAGCGATGAGGAAATCTTGGCCGTCATGGCTTCAGCTTCGGCGCGGGTCAGATCACCCACCACCGCAATCACCGCGTTGCCCGCTGCATAAGCCTTGGCGTGGAACGCCTGCAACTGCGCCAGGGTAATCTTCGGCACGCTTTGCGGCGTGCCTTCGCTCGGGTGAGCGTAAGGGTGGTCACCGTACAAGCGCTTGAACAGCTCGAGGCTCGCCAGCTTGCCAGGGTTTTGCTTCTGGTACTCAAAGCCGGCCAGGATCTGGTTCTTGATCCGCGCCAGGGAGTCGGCCGGGAAGGTGGGCTTGCCGATCACTTGATCAAACAGGGTCAAGGCGGCGTCGCGTTTATCGCTGTCGCTCAGGCTGCGCAGGGAAACCAGCGCCATGTCGCGAAATGCGCCATTGCCAAAGTCCGCGCCCAGGCCTTCAAAGTCGCGGGCAATCTGGCTCACGTCCTTGCCCGGCACGCCTTCGTTGAGCATGGCGTTGGTCATCAGCGCCAGGCCAGGCACGTCGCCGTCCTGGCTGCTGCCAGCGGCGAACAGGATGCGCACGTCGAACATCGGCAGTTCGTGGGCTTCGACGAACAGCACCTTGGCGCCTTCGGCGGTATTCCAGGTTTGCACGTCGAGCTTGCGGTTGGTCGGCGCCTTGCCGTCCAGTTCCGCCAGGGATTGCAGTGTGTTGCCCGATTGGGCTTTTTCCAGCGCCGGGCTCGCAACCGATTCAGTCGGGCGCAGGAAGTACACGGCGCCGGCGGCGATCAAGGTGACAGCGATCAGGCCTGGAAAGATCAGGCGGCTGTTTTTGCGATCACTCATGAGCGGTCTCCTGGGGCAGGACATGGGCGACGCTGAGACGTTCGCGGGTGAAATAGGTGCGCGCGGCTTTCTGGATATCTTCCGGGGTCACGCTTTGCAGGTCGGCGAGTTCGCTGTCCATCAGCTTCCAGGACAGGCCGACGGTTTCCAGCGAGCCGATGGCCGTAGCCTGGCTGGTGATGGAATCACGCTGGTAGACCAGGCCGGCAATGACCTGGGCGCGGATGCGTTCCAGTTCTTCGGCGGTCGGTGGTTTGGCTTTCAGCTCTTCCAGCAGGCGCCACAGGCCGGCTTCGGCTTGGGCCACGGTTTTCTTTTTCTGCTGGTTGGGGGTGGCGGTCAGCATGAACAGGGTGTCGCCACGGGTGTAGGCGTCGTAGTTGGTGGAGGCAGCGGAGACCAGTTCCTCGCCACGTTCCAACTGTTCCGAGATGCGTGCGCTGTAGCCGCCGTCCAGCAAGGCCGAGATCAGGCGCAGGGCCTGGACCGAGCGTTTGTCTTCGGCGGTGGCCAGGCCAGGCACGTTGAAGCCCAGGATCACGCTCGGCAGTTGAGTCTGCACGTGCATCGTCAGCAGGCGCTCGCCGGGCTCGGCCAGCTCCATCGGGATCTTGGCCGGTGGCACGTCACGCTTGGGGATCGGGCCGAAGTAACGTTGGGCCAGGGTTTTCACTTCGTCCGGGGTCACATCACCGACCACAACCAGGGTGGCGTTGTTCGGTACATACCAGGATTGGTACCAGTGGCGCAGCTCTTCGACCTTCATGCGGTCCAGGTCGGCCATCCAGCCGATGGTCGGCGTGTGATAACCGCTGGCCGGGAAGGCCATGGCCTTGAAGCGCTCATAGGCCTTGGACATCGGATTATCATCGGTGCGCAGACGGCGCTCTTCCTTGATCACCTCGATCTCGCGGCTGAACTCGTCGGCCGGCAAGCGCAGGCTGGCCATGCGATCGGCTTCCAGTTCAAAGGCCACGCCCAGGCGGTCGCGGGCCAGCACTTGGTAATAAGCGGTGTAGTCGTCACTGGTGAACGCGTTTTCTTCGGCGCCGAGGTCGCGCAGGATCAGCGACGCTTCGCCGGGGCCCACTTTCGCGCTGCCCTTGAACATCATGTGCTCCAGGGCGTGGGACAAACCGGTCTGCCCCGGGGTTTCATAGCTCGAACCAACCTTGTACCAAACCTGGGAAACCACCACCGGAGCGCGATGGTCTTCGCGCACGACCACCTTGAGGCCGTTGTCGAGGGTGAATTCATGGGTGGGTTGTGGATCGGCAGCCAAGGCTGAAAGAGGCAGACAAACTGTACCGAACAGCAGGCCTGCGGCGCGGCGGGCTAGAGCATTCATTCGTTTTTAAACCTGTTGGGCTGCCCGCTTGGTCTTAGCGTCGGCGGGCGAGGAGGTGCTAGGATACTGATCCGACTAAGGGACGGCCACTGCGGCGGTCCTGTTGAGGCCCTATTTAGGCCTTACAAAATGTTGCGCATGAACGAGCTGGCTAAAAAACAGTCTGTTACGCATCGAATTTTATTTACCGAAGCGCCCCTTGGCGCGTCGCTACCTTGAGATAGCCGTCTCCATGTTTGGTTCCAACGACGACAAGAAGACCCCAGCTGCGGCTGGCGAGAAGAAAGGCCTGTTCGGATGGCTGCGCAAAAAGCCGCAGGAAACCGTCGCTGAACAGCCGCAGGTTCACGCTGAACCGATCCCAGACCCTATAGTAGAAGCCGAACCGGTCGCTGAAACGCCAGCGCCGGTGGTGTTGCCGATGGCTGAGCCGGTGTTGCAGCCGCTGGCAGAGGTTGAGCCAGAGCAAGAGCACAAGCCGTGGCCTGAGTTGCCGGTGGCCGAAGAGCCTGTGGCGTTGGTTGAAGATGTGCAGGCCGAGCATGTGGCACCGCCGATTCCGGCCGTGGTTGAGCCGGTTGACGTTGTGGTCGAAGCGCCGCCCGTCGTTGAAGCGCCTGCGCCAGTGGTCGTCGAACCCGCGCCTGTTGCCGTTGCCGTTGCCGCGCCTGCCGCCGTCGAGCCCGAGCCTGTCGCCGCCACTGCAGAAACCAGCAAAGCTGGCTTCTTCACCCGCCTCAAACAAGGCCTGAGCAAAACCAGCGCCAGCATCGGCGAAGGCATGGCCAGCCTGTTCCTCGGCAAAAAAGTCATTGATGACGAACTGCTGGAAGACATCGAAACCCGTCTGCTCACCGCCGACGTGGGCGTCGAAGCCACCGCCGTGATCATCCAGAGCCTGACCCAGAAAGTCGCGCGCAAGCAGCTGACCGACGCCGACGCGCTGTACAAATCCCTGCAGGCCGAGCTGGCCGCCATGCTCAAGCCGGTGGAAGCGCCGCTGGTGATCACCCCGAACAAGCCGTTCGTGATCCTGGTCGTGGGCGTCAACGGCGCCGGCAAGACCACCACCATTGGTAAATTGGCCAAGAAACTGCAGTCGGAAGGCAAGAAGGTCATGCTGGCCGCGGGCGATACCTTCCGTGCTGCCGCGGTGGAGCAATTGCAGGTTTGGGGCGAGCGCAACAAGATCCCGGTCATCGCCCAGCATACCGGCGCCGATTCCGCCTCGGTGATCTTCGATGCCGTGCAAGCCGCCAAGGCGCGCAATATCGACGTGCTGATCGCCGATACCGCCGGTCGCCTGCACACCAAAGACAATTTGATGGAAGAGCTGAAGAAAGTGCGCCGCGTGATCGGCAAGCTCGATGCAGACGCGCCGCACGAAGTGCTGCTGGTGCTCGACGCTGGTACCGGCCAGAACGCCATCAGCCAAGCCAAACAATTCAACCAGACGGTGCAACTGACCGGCCTGGCATTGACTAAGCTCGACGGCACGGCCAAGGGCGGTGTGATCTTCGCCCTGGCCAAACAGTTCGGGTTGCCGATTCGTTACATCGGCGTCGGTGAAGGCATCGACGACCTGCGCACCTTTGAAGCCGAACCCTTTGTACAGGCACTGTTTGCCGAGCGGGAGCGTTCATGATTCGATTCGAACAGGTCGGTAAACGCTATGCCAACGGGCATGTCGGCTTGCATGAGCTGAGCTTTCGAGTGCGTCGTGGCGAATTCTTGTTTGTCACCGGCCATTCCGGTGCAGGCAAAAGTACCTTGCTGCGCCTGCTGCTGGCCATGGAGCGCCCAACCACCGGCAAACTGCTGCTGGCGGGCCAGGATCTGGCCACTATCAGCAATGCGCAGATTCCTTTCCTGCGCCGCCAGATCGGCGTGGTGTTCCAGAACCACCAGTTGCTGTTCGACCGCACCGTATTCAATAACATCGCGCTGCCGTTGCAGATACTCGGGCTGTCCAAGGCCGAGATCGTCAAGCGCGTGGATTCGGCCCTGGAGCGTGTGGCGCTGTCGGACAAGACAGACCTCTACCCCGGCGACCTGTCCACCGGCCAGCAACAGCGTGTCGGCATCGCCCGCGCCATTGTGCATCGCCCGGCCTTGCTGCTGGCGGATGAGCCCACCGGTAACCTCGACCCGCGACTGGCGGCGGAGATCATGGGGGTATTCGAAGACATTAACCGCCTGGGCACCAGCGTGCTGATCGCCAGCCACGACCTGGCGCTGATCGCGCGCATGCGCCATCGCATGCTCACCCTGCAGCGCGGCCGCCTGATTGGTGACGGGGAGGCCGGCGTATGAGTGCAACACGCAGCCCTAAAGTCTCCGAGCGCGTGGCGCCGAAACCGGCAGACCCGCAACCGCAGAAGAAGAAAAAACACGACGACGACGACGGCCCGGACTTCAGCACCTTGCTGCGTGCCTGGATCGAAAGTCATCGCGCCAGCCTGCTCGACAGCCTGCGTCGCCTGGGCAAGCAGCCGATCGGCAGCTTTTTCACCTGCCTGGTGATGGCTGTGGCGTTGAGCCTGCCGATGGGTTTGTCGTTGCTGCTCAATAATGTGGAGCGACTGGGCGGTTCCTGGCAGCGCGCGGCGCAGATTTCCCTGTACTTGAACATCGACGCCAGCGCCAAAGACGGCGAGTCCTTGCGCGATGACATCAAGAATATGCCCGGCGTGGCGGAGGCTGAGTACATCAGCCGTGATCAGGCCCTTGAAGAGTTCCAGCAGCAATCCGGCCTGGGCGAGGCGCTCAAGGAGCTGCCGCAGAACCCGCTGCCGGGCGTGGTTCTGGTAACGCCGAATGAAGTCGATAAGCCAGCGCTGGAAGCCCTGCGACAAAAACTCGCAGAGATGCCCAAGGTGCAACAGGCGCAACTTGATCTAGTCTGGGTTGAGCGGCTGGCGGCTATCCTGAAGCTGGGCGACCGGTTTGTGTTCGGTTTGACGGTGCTGTTGGTCTCTGCATTACTTTTGGTGATAGGTAATACCATTCGTCTTCATATTGAAAACCGTCGCACCGAGATAGAAGTGATTAAACTGGTCGGCGGCACGGACAGCTATGTGCGTCGTCCTTTTCTGTACATGGGCGCGCTTTATGGCTTCGGTGCCGGGATTTTGTCCTGGGGCGTACTGGCTTTTGGCCTTGACTGGCTGAACGACGCAGTTGTCGGGCTTGCCGGACTTTATGGCAGTGATTTCGCCTTGGCCGGTGTGCCGGTCGCCGATGGTCTGAGCCTCTTGCTTGGCGCAGTATTGTTGGGGTATATCGGTGCCTGGATTGCGGTTGCACGGCATTTACGTGAGCTGGCACCGAAGTAGTTAATGTCAGATTAATGTGGTTTCGTTTGTATTGACCGTATCAGTGGTTTAGGGAACTTGTCCTACGGTTCCCGGTCAATTTTCGCAGTGCTGAACTGCACGAGTTATGTGAGTCGGAGGTTTTTTCGTATGACCACTTCTTTGCAACCTGCTTATGCCTTGGTGCCGGGTGCGAACCTGGAAGCCTATGTGCACACGGTGAACAGCATTCCATTGCTGACGCCCGAGCAGGAGCGTGAACTGGCCGAGAGTCTCTACTATGAGCAGGATTTGGGGGCGGCTCGGCAGATGGTGCTCGCCCACCTGCGTTTTGTCGTACATATCGCCCGTAGCTATAGCGGCTACGGCCTGGCCCAGGCTGACCTGATCCAGGAAGGCAATGTTGGCCTGATGAAGGCGGTCAAGCGCTTCAACCCTGAAATGGGTGTGCGCCTGGTGTCGTTTGCCGTGCACTGGATCAAGGCGGAAATCCACGAGTTCATCCTGCGCAACTGGCGCATCGTGAAAGTCGCGACCACCAAGGCCCAGCGCAAGCTGTTCTTCAACCTGCGCAGCCAGAAGAAACGCCTGGCGTGGCTGAATAACGAGGAAGTCCACCGTGTGGCCGAAAGCCTCGGCGTGGAGCCCCGTGAAGTGCGCGAGATGGAAAGCCGCCTGACCGGCCATGACATGGCCTTCGACCCGGCCGCCGAAGCGGACGACGACAGCGCCTTCCAATCGCCTGCCAACTACCTGGAAGACCACCGGTACGACCCGGCGCGTCAGTTGGAGGATGCGGACTGGAGCGACAACTCCAACCACAACCTGCATGAAGCGTTGGAAGTGCTGGACGACCGCAGCCGTGACATTCTCTACCAGCGCTGGCTGGCGGAAGAAAAAGCCACGCTGCACGACCTGGCACAGAAGTACAACGTGTCGGCCGAGCGGATTCGTCAGCTTGAGAAAAGCGCGATGAACAAGCTTAAGTTGTCGATCGCCGCCTAAAACGCTGCGAAAAGCCAAAAAAATGCCCCGATCGAGAGATCGGGGCATTTTTGTTTGCATCTATTAACTACCGTAGAGAGAGGTTGGTTCAGTCGGACCAGGGGGCCTTGCGGGCGTTATTCAACTCAACCAGATAACCATCCCCACCCAACTGGCTCATCTGCTGCCGAATCCACGCCGCGCGCCTTGCCACATACGCCGTCGGATGGCTGGCACTCCAGACCCGCGGGTTAGGCAGTACGGCGGCCAAATAGCTGGCCTGTTGACGCGAAAGCCCCTTGGCACTTACCCCAAAGTGATGCCGCGCTGCCGCTTCTGCGCCAAACACCCCTTCATCCCACTCAACGCTGTTGAGGTACACCTCAAGAATCCGCTGCTTGGGCCACAACACCTCGATCAGCCCGGTAAACCAAACCTCCAGGCCTTTACGCAAATAACTGCGGCCGGCCCACAGGAACAGGTTTTTCGACACCTGCTGGCTCAATGTGCTGGCGCCGCGTATCGAACCGCCGCGCTCGTTGTGCTGGATCGCCGCCTGGATTGCGCCGAAATCAAAGCCCCAGTGCTGCGGGAAACGCTGGTCTTCACCGGCCATCACCGCCATTTTGAGGTCATCGGAGATCTCGTCCCACGGCACCCAGCTGCGCTGCAGGTCGATGGGCTCGCCGTCAAACCAGGATTCGACCTTGCGCTCCACCATCAGCGCAGTGAAGGGCGGCGGGACGAAGCGAAACAGCAGCACCAACAGCACACTGCCGATGGCGAACCATTTGACGACGTTGAGAAAGCGTTTGAAGAGGACACGCAGCATAGAGATGGCTTGGCCGAACCCGTTGAGCGGGCCATTATACAGACCCTGCCCGATGAGTCTGACTGGAGTTCCTCATGCTGCGTAGCTTTCTGATGCTGGCTGCCTTTTTCGGCTTCACCGGTGTCGCCCTTGGCGCCTTCGCCGCCCACGGCCTGAAGAATCGTCTGAGCGCCGAATACCTGGCGATCTTCCATACCGGCGTGACCTACCAACTGGTGCACACCCTGGCCCTGTTTGGCGTGGCACTGTTGGCTGCGCACATTCCGGGTCGGCTGGTCACCTGGGCGGGCATCTCCTTTGTCATCGGCATCCTGCTGTTCTCCGGCAGCCTGTATGTGCTGACGATGACCGGTATCAGCAAGCTCGGCATCATCACGCCATTTGGTGGCCTGGCTTTTCTGCTCGGCTGGTTCTTCCTTGGTTTGGCTGCCTGGCGTTTGCAGGCGATCTGACCGAGGGACTTGGGCCCGCTACGTCAATCGGGCTAGAATGCTGGCCCCTAAAAACGATGGCGGCCCCTGGCATGCGCATTCAGTTGAACGGCGAATTCCTTGAACTGCCCGACGGTGAAACCGTTGCGGCCCTGCTGACCCGTCTGGACCTGACCGGGCGTCGCGTCGCAGTGGAACTCAACCTGGATATCGTCCCGCGTAGCCAGCACGCCGAGACCGCGCTCACCGACGGTGACCAGGTCGAAGTGGTCCACGCCATCGGCGGCGGCTAGTCGCGCAGCTTGCTGAATTCTGCAGAACCTCACCCCCATTTCGAGGATTTCCCATGAGCATCGTTCGTAGCGACAAGCCCTTCGTCCTGGCCGGTCGTACCTACCAGTCCCGCCTGTTAGTGGGTACCGGCAAGTACCGCGACATGGAAGAAACCCGTCTGGCCATCGAAGCCTCGGGCGCCGAGATCGTCACCTTCGCCGTGCGCCGCACCAACCTCGGCCAGATAGAAGGCGAGCCGAACCTGCTCGAAGTCCTCTCGCCGGATCGCTACACCTTCTTGCCGAACACCGCCGGGTGCTATGACGCCATCGAAGCCGTGCGCACCTGCCGCCTGGCCCGTGAGCTGCTCGACGGCCATAATCTGGTGAAGCTGGAAGTGCTGGCCGACCAGAAAACCCTGTTTCCCAACGTGATCGAGACCCTCAAGGCTGCTGAAACGCTGGTCAAGGAAGGCTTCGACGTGATGGTCTACACCAGCGATGACCCGATCATCGCGCGCCAACTGGCCGAAATCGGTTGTATCGCCGTAATGCCGCTGGCCGGTCTGATCGGTTCCGGCCTGGGTATCTGCAATCCGTACAACCTGCAGATCATCCTCGAAGAAGCCAATATTCCCGTACTGGTGGACGCGGGCGTAGGCACTGCCTCCGACGCTACCATCGCCATGGAACTGGGCTGCGACGCGGTGCTGATGAACTCAGCCATCGCCCATGCCCAACAGCCAATCATGATGGCCGAAGCCATGAAACACGCCATCGTCGCGGGCCGCCTGGCGTACCTCGCCGGTCGCATGCCAAAAAAACTCTACGCCAGCGCCTCCTCGCCGCTGGATGGTCTGATCAAGTAAGAGCCATTGATGACTGAATCAAACGAAACGCCGAACACTCTGGACGAAGCCGACGAGTCCAAGCATCGCCGCATCAAGAGTTTTGTGATGCGCGCCGGTCGCATGACCGAAGGCCAGCAAAAGGGCCTGGAGCAAGGCACGCCATTGTTTGTGCTGCCCCTGGCCGACGCGCCGGTGGATTACGACCAGGTATTCGGCCGTTCGGCCCCGCGTTCCCTGGAAATCGGCTTCGGCATGGGCCACTCCCTGCTGGAAATGGCCGCAGCCTCGCCAGAACAGGATTTCATCGGTGTTGAAGTGCACCGCCCGGGTGTTGGCGCGCTGCTCAACGGCGTGTTGACCCAAGGGTTGACCAACCTGCGGGTCTACGACTGCGACGCGATCGAAGTGCTCAACCGCTGCATCGCCGACAACAGCCTTGATCGCCTGATGCTGTTCTTCCCTGATCCTTGGCATAAATCCCGTCACCACAAGCGTCGTATCGTCCAGGCGTCCTTCGCGGAGCTGGTGCGCAGCAAGCTCAAAGTCGGCGGCATCTTGCACATGGCCACCGACTGGGAACCTTACGCGGAATACATGCTGGAAGTCATGAGCGTGGCCCCTGGCTACCGCAACCTGGCCGAAGACGGCAAATGCGTGCCACGCCCGGCTGAACGCCCGATCACCAAGTTCGAACGTCGCGGCGAGCGATTGGGGCATGGGGTTTGGGATTTGAAGTTCGAGAAGGTTGACTGACAGGCCACTAGCTTGGAATGCAGTCAAAAATGTGGGAGCGGGCTTGCTCGCGAATGCGGTGTGTCAGTCACTGAAAATGTCGACTGATCCACCGTATTCGCGAGCAAGCCCGCTCCCACATTTGCTTTTGTGTTGTAGCTGAGGTCAGCGACGGTCGGCAACCACGCCAATCAACACCAGCACCACCACCAACACCGGTGCCAGGCTGTAGTTATTGAACTGGCTCAACCCTCGCACAATCCACGGCGTGGCATAGATCAACGCCGCGCCGCTGCCGATCATGCACAGCAGCGCCATCAACGGTACGCGCAATGCGCCGGCGACGCTGCCCAGGCGGGCTTCTACCCAGCCTTTGATATCAGCGCCAAACAACACCAGCAAACAGCCGACAAGGGCCAAGGATATTTCCGACAGGTTGCTGCGGCTCCAGCGGGATACGGTGGCGAGCAGGTCGAGTACCAAATCCATTCGATTTCCTTAGAGCGTCAGCTCAAAAACTTCTGCAGCAGGTCATTGAGAAAGAGTTGCCCGCGGTCGGTCGCCGCCAGGCGTGACGGTTCGACCTGCATTAAGCCGCTTTGTTCTGCATCCGTGCGTGCTTCATCCAGGCTTGCCAGATCAAGGCCGGTGCGTTCGGCATAGAGTCTTGATTCCACGCCTTCAGTCAGCCGCAAAGCGTTCATCAGGAACTCAAACGGCAGTTCCTCGTTAGTCAGCTCTTTCGCCCCAGCCTGAAAGCTTTTAGCCGGGTTGAGATAGTCCTTCGGCGCTCGCGTCTTCCAGGTGCGCACGATGCGCCCATCCGGATGGCTGAGTTTGCCGTGGGCGCCGGCGCCGATGCCGATAAAGTCACCGAAGCTCCAGTAGTTCAGGTTATGCCGCGCCGGGCGACCTGGCTGGGCATAGGCCGAGACTTCGTATTGCGCGTAACCGTGTTCAGCAAGCAGCGCCTGGCCCGCTTCCTGAATATCCCACAGCGTATCGTCTTCCGGCAGCGCGGGCGGCTGGTTCCAGAATACGGTGTTGGGCTCCAGGGTCAGTTGGTACCACGACAAGTGCGTGGGTTTGAGCGCGATGGCTTGGCGCAAATCGCTCAACGCGTCGTCCAGGGACTGATCGGGCAAACCGTGCATCAAGTCCAGGTTGAAGTTATCAAACCCGGCCAGGCGCGCCATGCCCGCTGCACGCACGGCTTCATCACCATTGTGGATACGTCCCAAGGCCTGGAGCTTTTCCTGCTGGAAACTCTGGATGCCGATGGACAGGCGATTGATCCCCAGCTTGCGATAAGCCACGAACTTCTCTTGCTCGAACGTCCCTGGGTTGGCTTCCAGGGTGATCTCTATATCGCTGGCAAACGGGATGCGCGCTTTCACGCCCTCAAGCAAGCGGCCCAGCGCTGCGGCGCTGAACAGGCTGGGCGTACCACCACCAAAGAAGATCGAACTCAGTTCGCGACCGTAAACCGCATGCAGGTCCTGATCGAGATCGGCCAGCAAGGCGTCCACATACTCTTCTTCCGGCAGCACCTTGCTGGCGGTGTGGGAGTTGAAGTCGCAATAGGGGCATTTGCGCACGCACCACGGGATGTGGATATACAGCGCCAGGGGCGGCAGCACAGGCAGGGCCGCCCGGGGTGTTTGCGCGCCGCCGTGGATCAGCGGCTGCGCGGAGGTGTTCTGGGTCATTTCAGGCTCAGGCGTTGGCGCAGCAAATCCATTGCGCGAGCACGGTGGCTGATCTGGTTCTTGTCGGCAGGGCTCAACTCGGCGCTCGAGACATTACGTTCCGGCACCCAGAACAGTGGGTCATAGCCAAAACCATGCTCGCCGCTGGCCGCATGCAGAATGCGCCCGTGCCACAGGCCTTCGCACAGGATCGGCAATGGATCATCGGCATGTCGCACCAGGGCCAGCACACACACGAACTGCGCGCCGCGCATCGCGTCCGGTACATCCTTGAGGGCGTCGAGCAGCTTGGCGTTGTTGGCCGCGTCGCCTTTGCCGTCGGCGTAGCGTGCCGAGTAAATGCCGGGGGCGCCGCCGAGGAAGTCCACCGCCAGGCCCGAGTCATCCGCCAGCGCCGGCAGGCCGGAAATACGTGCCGCATTGCGTGCCTTGAGGATAGCGTTCTCGACGAACGACAGGCCGGTCTCTTCCGGCTCCACCTGGCTGAACTCGCCAATCGAGCGCAATTGCACGGATTCGCCGAGCATTGCCTGGAGTTCTTTAAGCTTGCCGGCGTTGTGGCTGGCGAGTACGAGTTGGGTTAGGTTCATCATTGCGCCGGAAACAGTTCCTGGTTGAATTGGAAGCTATGGGCTTTGCCACCGGTTTCAACATTGATGGTAAACGTCTTGTATTCGCGCTGCGTCACGGAGTAAGGCGCGAGGTAATTAATCCCGCCTTTTTCTTCGATTTGCTTGAACGTCAGTATCTCGCTCTTACCGCCCAAATCCTTGATGGTGCCCGTCACTTGCGCCGCCACCGGGGTTACGCCCTTGATCACGGTGACGTTGATCAAACCCTTCTCCTTGCTGCGCACCACGCCGATCTTCTGGGCGGTTTCCGGCTGCAGGAAGCTGGAAGTGAAGGTGTTGTAGTGGACAGTGATATCGCCGAAGTCTTTCTTGCGATTTGCGTCGATAGCGTCCGCGGCCATGGCGCTGGCACCCAGGCAAGCGGTCAATAGAAAAACAGCCAAACGACTCATGAACGTCCCTCTTGAAAGATGATTAGACGGCAATTTTGTGGTCGGTCAGGCCAGGACTACTGACCCGGTAAATACCAATTTCACCCAACAGATTGGGCCATAGCTTACTCGCCCAACCGTGGCGATGCTGTTGATCGACGGCAAGGCGGTTGATCACCTTGGCTTCACGCTCGCTACACAAGGCTTCGAAGTCTTCGAAAGTGCAGAAGTGGATGTTCGGCGTGTTGTACCAGGTGTAGGGCAGGAAGTCCGATACCGGCATGCGGCCCTTGGTGGCCAGGTACCAGCGGCAGCGCCAGTGACCGAAGTTGGGAAAGGTGATGATGCATTGGCGGCCGACGCGTAGCATTTCGTCAAGGATGCGATCCGGGTAGTGCACCGCCTGTAGCGCCTGGGTCATCACCACGATGTCGAAACTGTTGCTGGCAAAGTTGCCCAGGCCCTTGTCCAGGTCCTGTTCGATCACGTTGATGCCCTTGGCCACGCACTGGGCGATGTTGTCAGGGTCGTTTTCCAGGCCGTAGCCGGTGACTTGCTTGTGGTCGCGCAGCCAACTCAGCAGTTCGCCATCGCCACAGCCCAGGTCGAGCACGCGGCTGCCGGCGGGGATCCAGTCTTGGATGATGTCCAGGTCGGCTCTCATGGCGTTCTCACAAAGTTATGCGGTTCATGTAATTGCTGAAGGCCTGCAAGTAGCGTGGGATCGGGATCAGGAAGGCGTCGTGGCCTTGCGGAGCATCGATCTCCAGGTAGCAGACGTCTTTGCGCGCAGCCATCAGCGCATCCACCAGCTCACGCGAGCGCGCCGGCGAGAAGCGCCAGTCGGTGGTGAAGGACATCACGCAAAACTTGGCCGTGGCGCCTTCGAAGGTTTTTGCCAGGTCGTCGTCGTGGTTGGCGGCCGGGTCGAAGTAGTCCAGGGCCTTGGTCATCAGCAAGTACGTGTTGGCGTCGAAACGTCCCGAGAATTCCTCGCCTTGATAACGCAGGTAGCTTTCCACCTGGAACTCAACACTGTGGAAGTCGTAGTTGAGCTTTTCGCTCTTGAGGCCACGGCCGAATTTTTCACCCATGGAATCATCGGACAGGTAGGTGATGTGCCCGACCATGCGCGCCAGCATCAAGCCGCGCTTGGGAATCACACCCGCTTCCTGGAACGAACCACCGTGGAACTCGGGGTCGGTGAGGATGGCCTGGCGCGCCACTTCGTTGAAGGCGATGTTCTGCGCCGACAACTTGGGCGCCGAAGCGATAGCCAGGCAATGGCGCACGCGATCCGGGTAAGTGATGGTCCATTGCAGCGCCTGCATGCCACCCAGGCTACCGCCGATCACAGCTGCCCATTGATTGATACCCAACAGGTCGGCAAGGCGCGCCTGGCTGTGCACCCAGTCTTCCACGGTCAGCACCGGGAAGTCGGCGCCGAACGGCTTGCCGGTTTCCGGGTTGATACTGCTGGGGCCGGTGGAGCCGTTGCAGCCGCCGAGGTTATTCAGGCTGACAACAAAGAATCTGTTGGTGTCGATGGGTTTGCCAGGGCCGATGCAACTGTCCCACCAGCCAGGCTTGCGCTCGTCGACGGAGTGGAAACCGGCTGCATGATGATGGCCGGACAAGGCGTGGCAGATCAGCACGGCATTGCTCGCCGTGGCGTTCAGTTGGCCGTAGGTTTCGTAGATCAGGTCATAGGCAGGCAGCGAACGGCCGCAGGCCAGGGCCAGCGGTTCGCTGAAGTGCGCCACTTGGGGCACGACCAGTCCAACAGAATCTGGGGGAAAGGCAGTTGGCATCGACCCTGCTCTCGTTTAAATGAGGCGTAAGTCTAAAGACCGCTGCACCTAGCGGCAAGCAAAGGCCTGCACGGATTGAATTCGATACCCAGATACAAAATGTGGGAGCTGGCTTGCCTGCGATAGCGGTGTGCCAGTCGACCAATCCGTTGACTGATACACCGCTATCGCTGGCAAGCCAGCTCCCACACGTTGCTGCGCCAAGTGTTAGATCAGCACTCGCAGGATGTCCGGCATTGAGGTCATGGCCGCCAGGTTGTTGATCACCAGCATATCCAGCAACTTGAGCACCATGAACGCCAGGATCGGCGAGATATCCAGGCCGCCCAGGTTCGGCAGCAGCTTGCGGAACGGCGCCAGGGCCGGCTCGCAGATCTGGTTCACCAGCTCAGCGCCAGGGTTATGGCTGCCCGGAGCAACCCAGGACAGGATCACGCTGATGATCAGGGCAAAGAAGAAGATCTTCAGGAACAGCGCGGTCACGCCGATGATTGCCCAGACCAGCAACTGGACGAAATTGCCGGTGGTGCCGTAGGTCAGCAGCAGGGTCAGCGCCATCAAGGCCAACTGCACCAGGATCGCCAGTACCAGCGATGACATGTCCAGGCCGAACAGGCTCGGGATGATCCGGCGCAATGGCTTGAGCAGCGGCTGGGTGGCCTTGACGATGAACTGGCAGAGCGGGTTGTAGAAGTTCGCGCGCACCAGTTGCAGCACGAAGCGCATCAATACGATCAGCAAGTACAGACTGCCGATGGTTTGCAGCACGTAGACGGCTGCGGTGTTCAAACCAATCATGTTGGCTCCTTATTTGCCAAGTTGTTCGGCGAGTTCGGCCGAGCGGTGCGCAGCGGCGCCCAATGCTTTTTCAACCAGGGCTTCAAAGCCCCCGGCCTGGAACGACTCGATGGCTGCCTGTGTGGTGCCGCCAGGGGAGGTCACGCGACGGCGCAACTCGGCCGCGTCCACGTCGCTGGCCACCGCCATATGTGCGGCGCCCAGGGCGGTCTGTTCAGCCAGTTGCTCGGCAACGTCCTTGGACAGGCCCAGTTTCACGCCGGCGGCGGTCATGGCTTCGATCAATAGGAAGAAATACGCCGGGCCGCTGCCGGACACAGCGGTGACCGCGTCCAGTTGCTGCTCCTGTTCCAGCCACAGGGCGATGCCCACGGCGGACAGCAGCTCCTGGGCCTGGTCACGCTGGGCAGCGCTGACTTCGGCGGTGGCATACAGGCCGCTCACGCCTTTGCGCAGCAGCGAAGGGGTGTTGGGCATGCAACGCACGATCGGCTGGGCGCCGAGCCATTGCTTC